>JAJDXU010000273.1 GCA_022823105.1 Dehalococcoidia bacterium | reverse complement strand
ACCATGCCATCGATGTCGGTGTCGGAAACAGGGAGGTTGGTACCAAGCGCGGCGGTACCCGAATTGCCGGGAGCGGCGAATATTTCAGCAACGGACGGGGATTGAGCCAGGCGCCAGGCCAGGGCGTGTTCCCGACCACCGGACCCTACAACCAGGACACGCATCGCGGGCTACTCCCACTCAATAGTGCCGGGCGGCTTGCTGGTGATGTCATAAACGACGCGATTCACTCCGTCAACCTCGTTCACAATGCGGTTGCTGATGCGAGCCAGCACGTCGTAGGGCAGACGAACCCAATCGGCCGTCATGGCGTCTTCGGAGTTGACGGCCCGGATGGCGCAGGCATAACCGTAGGTGCGGTGGTCGCCCATAACGCCGACCGTGCGGTTGTCAGTGAGGACGGCGAAACTCTGCCAGATGTCGCGGTACAGCCCGGCGTCGTCGATTTCCTCCAGAACGATGCGATCGCAGTTTCTCAACAGTGCGACGCGTTCGGGCGTGACCTCGCCGATGATGCGGATCGCCAGGCCGGGGCCGGGGAACGGCTGGCGGTAGATGATCTCCTCTGGCAATCCCAACTCCAGGCCAACGGCGCGAACCTCGTCTTTGAACAGGTAGCGCAGGGGTTCCACCAGGCCGAAGTCCATGTGCTCGGGCAGTCCGCCGACGTTGTGGTGGGTTTTGATTCGGGCGGAAGCCCGGTTTTCGGGCGTTTCGCTTTCAATTACGTCCGGATATAGGGTGCCCTGAGCCAGCCATTTCACGTTGTCGATTTCGGCGGCGGCGTCCTCGAACACGCGAATAAACTCACCCCCGATGGTCTTGCGCTTGGTTTCAGGATCGGTTACGCCGGCCAGTTGGGTAAGGAAACGGGATTCGGCATCAACGTAGCGTAGGTCCAATCCGAAGCCGCGCTGGAATGTCTCCTGAACCTGCTCGACCTCGCCGTGGCGCAGCAGGCCGTTGTTCACAAAGATGCAGGTCAACTGTGGTCCCACGGCTCGGTGGAGGAGCGCGGCGGCTACCGACGAATCGACGCCACCGCTGAGACCGCAGATCACGCGGTCGTCGCCAACCTGGTCGCGCACACGCTCCACCGTGTCGGCAACGAAATTGCCGGGGGTCCATGACTCGGCGCAACCGCAGATGTCGTGGACGAAATTGCCCAAGATGGTCATACCGTCCGGGGTGTGCTGTACCTCTGGATGGAACTGGAGGCCGAACCATCGTTTGCCGTCGGTTATCGCGGCGCAATCGGTGTTCGAAGTCCTGGCCAGGGAAACGACACCGTGCGGCAATCTCTCCACCCGGTCGCCGTGGCTCATCCAAACCGGGGCGGAGTCCGGCATGCCGGCCAACAAACCGGCGCCGGGCCGGTCGCAGATCAAATCAGCGTGGCCGTATTCTCGCACGTCTCCGGCGGCCACGGTCCCGCCCAGCTGGTGGACCAGCGCCTGCATGCCATAACAAATGCCCAGCACCGGCACCCCGGACTCCAAAACCCAAGGGGCGATTACGGGCGCTCCCTCGTCGTAAACGCTGGCCGGGCCCCCCGACAAGATTATGCCGCGCACGTTGAGGTGAGAGACGGCCTGCGCCGGAGCGGTGGCAGCGGTGATCTCGGAATATACCCGCAGTTCCCGGATGCGCCGGGCTATCAGATGGGTGTACTGAGATCCGAAATCTATGACGACGATGGAGTCCGGCTTGGCGGCGGTGGTCATTTCAGCAGTCCCGCGACGCGAAAATAGGCGATTTATGGTAGCACAATTGGCCGCCGATTGATCGGCCGCCGGCCCATTGATGAGCCGCAAGTCCGGGGACGGCGCGGTAAGGGGCAGCCTGCCCATTTGGTGAGGCGGAATCGCCGTACGATGGTAAAATAACGGCGCATGGTCAATCCAACGGAAATCGCAGCGGCGCAGGAGTGCATAGCCCGGGGAGGAGTGGTCGCAATACCCACAGATACGCTGTACGGGCTGGCCGCCGATGCGACCAACGCAGATGCGTTGCAACGTGTCTATGAAATCAAGGGTCGGCCGGCCAATATGCCTTTGCCTGTGCTGGTCAGCGGATGGGAGCAGGTGGCAATCGTGTCCGCCGTTGACGGGCATGACGGTGAATTGGCCCGGGCGCTGGCGGACCGATTCTGGCCGGGACCGTTGACCATGGTATTGCCGGCGGCCGCCGGCTTGCCGTCACGCCTGACCGGGGGATTGGACACCATCGCCGTCAGGATGCCGAACCATGATGTGCCGCTCGCCCTGTCTGCCGCCACCGGCAGGCCAATCACCGGCACGAGCGCCAACCGGAGCGGCGCGCCTGATATAACGGATCCCGAGGTGCTGCGGCGCACGCTTGGGACCATGGTTGATGGTATTATTACGTCTGGAACCCAACCCTTGGGAACGGCCAGCACCATCGTGGCGATTTCCGGCAGCAATGTGACCTTACTCCGAGCTGGTGCGCTGGATTTTTCGACCGTTCGCCACGCGATTGGCATGGAGTAAGCTGGGTGGCCGAGAGGACGGACATCGTAGAAACTGCGACATACGACTCGTATCGGGCCAGCGTCGACGCCGACCTACGGGCTGCGTTCTCCGAGCGGCAGGGGATGCTGTACGATCTGCTCAGGTACCATTTCGGTTGGGTGGACGAACGGGGCAACCCTGCGGAAACCGCAATCACACCGCTCCATCACTGTGGGTTGCTGGCGTTGGCCGCGGCGGACGCAGTGTCGGGCGAATACCAGGACGCCGTCCTGGCCGCGGCGGCCGTGGAACTCGCTTACAACTTCGTCCTGGTGCATAATGACGTGCAAGCGGGGCGCATCGACCAGGACGACAACCGACCAAGCATCTGGTGGGTCTGGGGCCCGTCGCAGGCGATCAACGCGGGCGACGGCCTGCACGCTCTGGCGCGTTCGGTACTGATGCGGCTGAGCGAAACAGGCACATCCCCGGATACGGTGCTGGAGGCGCTGCGCACGTTAGATCAGGCATGTCTGACCCTTTGCGAGGGTCAATATATGGACCTCACCTACCAGGACCAGTTGATGGTGTCCGAGCCGGACTACTTTGACATGGTCCGGCGCAAATCGGGCGCTTTGGCAGGGTGCTCAGGGAAAGTGGGAGCGCTTGCCGCCAACGCAGGGTCCGATACCGCGGAGGCACTGAGGATCTGGGGCGAGAAACTGGGCATGGCCATGCAGTTGCGCAATGACGTCGCGGACCTGTGGGGCAGCCGCGGCGACGGTTTCACCCCGAGCAACGTCCTGAACAAGAAAAAGAGCCTCCCCTTGATCCACGCATTGCAGTACTCGTCCACCGCCGTCAAGCGGGAGTTGGGTGGGATCTACATGAAACGGGTGTTGGAGCCCGACGATTCGGCGCGGATCGTGGCGTTGCTGGATGAGGCGGGATCGCGCTCGTACGCCGAGGAGCAAGCGACCAAACTGGCGCAGGACGCGACGGACGCGGCCTCGAGCGTGGCCGGAGATTTACGCAATCCGGAAGCGTTGCGCTACGCCGCCGATTGGATGTTGGACGGGCAACGCGCGCCGGCGCGGTAGGACATTTCGATGAGCAAGAGAACCCTTGCGCAGCTGGATGTGGACGGCAAGACCGTGTTGGTCAGGGTCGATTTCAACGTCCCCATCGAGCAGGGCGTGGAGGCCATCGCTAACTACGACCAACGCCTGCGGGCCACGCTGCCGACTATCGAATATCTGCTTGAGCGCCGCGCCAAGATAGTGCTTTGTTCCCACCTGGGGCGACCGGGCGGACAAGTGGACGAATCCCTCAGGTTGGCGCCCGTCGGCACCCGGCTGGACGTGCTCCTGGGCCACGAGGTGTACTCGCTCAGCGACTGTGTCGGACCGGACGTGGCTGATACGGTTTCTCGCATGTCCAGCGGCGAAATCGCGCTCCTTGAAAACTTGCGATTCCATCGGGGAGAGGAAGCGAACGACGATGCATTTGCCCGGGAGTTGGCATCCATCGCCGACTGCTTTGTGATGGATGCCTTCGCCGTGGCGCACCGGGCCCACGCATCCACCGTGGGCGTGCCCAGACTTCTGCCATCGGCGATGGGACTGCTGACTCAGCGCGAGATTGAATCGCTGGGGCTGGCGCTTGGAGAGCCGAGGCGGCCGCTGGCGGCCCTCATGGGCGGAGCGAAGGTAAGCGACAAGATCCTGGTGTTGGAGAACCTTCTGCCTCGTCTCGACCACCTTTTCATCGGCGGCGGGATGGCGACAACATTCCTGGCGGCCACCGGCAAATCGGTGGGGGCGTCCGCGGTCGAAGAGGACCGCCTGGACTTTGCCAGGGAGGTGCTGAGCAGAGCCGAGAGAGATGGCGTGTCCGTTCACCTCCCGGATGACGTGGTGGTGGCCGATGAATTCGCCGCGCAACCCAGGTCTATAGAAACCGCTTCAGTCGACGATGTTCCTGGGGGCTGGTACATCATGGACGTTGGCGAGGTTACCGCGTCGCGTTACGCCGCCCAACTGGCAGCGTGCCAAACGATCCTGTGGAACGGCCCGATGGGTGTTTTCGAGATGGAGCGGTTCAGCGCCGGAACGAGAACCGTGGCCGACAGCATCGCAAGCCTGACAGGAGCGACCACAGTCGTGGGTGGAGGGTCCACAGCCGAGGCGGTCGAGTCCCTGGGCCTGATGGACCGAATGACTCACGTTTCCACGGGCGGGGGCGCCTCCCTGGAATTCCTGGAAGGGCGCGACCTGCCCGGGATAACCGCCCTGCCCGACGCATGACATTGCAGTAACTTCCGGAGCCAACATGATCGACCTGGAACAGATTCACGACAGCATATCCAGCACCCCATCCAAGATAGTCATGCTGGTGGCGGACGGGTTGGGTGGGCTGCCTCACCCTGACACGCGGAAGTCTGAATTGGAAACAGCCCACATCCCAAACCTGGACGCCCTGGCGCAGCGGAGCGCCTGCGGGTTGACCACGCCGGTGGAAATAGGTGTCGCGCCGGGCAGCGGGCCCGGGCACCTGGCCCTGTTTGGATACAACCCCCTGAAGTACATAATTGGACGTGGCGCCCTCGAAGCGCTGGGGATCGGCGTTGAACTGCTGCCGGGAGACGTGGCGGCGCGCGGGAATTTCTGCGCCGTGGACGATGAAGGGCTGCTCACCGACCGCAGAGCCGGTCGGATCGCGACCGCGCTGAGCGCCCCGCTGTGCGAACGCCTGGACCGGATTGAAATACCCGGCGTGCAAGTAGACGTGTTCCCGGTCCAGGACTACCGGTTCGTATTGCGCCTGCGCGGCGAGGGGCTTTCGGAGTTCGTTGAGGAAACCGATCCGCAACGAGAAGGCGTGGCTCCGCGCCCTGCGAGTCCAATCGTTCCTGAGGCGGAGCGCACCTCTGATATAGTCCAGGCTTTCGTCCGCGAGGCGGGCCGGATGCTGGCGGAAGACGAGCCGGCGAACATGGTGCTGCTGCGCGGTTGGGCGCAACTACCGAACCTGCCCGATTTCGGCGACGTGTATCACCTGAACCCCGCCGCCATCGCCGCTTACCCGATGTACCGGGGACTGGCCTCGGTGGCCAACATGAAGATCATTCCCACCGGCATGACCTTCGGCGAGGAGGTGGATACGCTCCACGCGAACTGGGATGATCACGACTTCTTCTTCCTGCATTACAAGCCGGCCGACTCCGCCGGCGAGGACGGAGACTTTGACGCCAAGGTTCAACGACTGGAGGAGCTGGACGTACATCTGCCGCGGATTCTGGAGTTGGAGCCCGACGTGCTGATGGTGGCCGGAGACCACGCGACGCCGGCGTTGATCAGGCCCCAGACCAGGAGGGCCACACCCTGCAGCCAGCGCCCGAAGCGTTGCAGGGCGAACTGGGCACCGGCTACTTGCAGCACCGTGTGCCGCGGGCGCAGCAGCACGCGGTCGAAGTCGCCGCCGCGCACCTGGCGATGGA
>JAJDXU010000374.1 GCA_022823105.1 Dehalococcoidia bacterium | reverse complement strand
GCACGGCCCTGTGGGCTGTACATCGAACAGGAAGCCGGGCTGGTGTACATCGGTGAGTTGGGCGCCGCAATCGGCGCCAACGACCAGGGGAGAGGCCTTGGGCCGAGGGTCAGCGTCTACGACACGGACGGCAAGGTGCTGGCGCGGGTGGGCGACGGGCCGGAAAGCCTTGACCCGGGGCACTTCATCGCGCCGCACGGCGTGTGCCTGGACTCCTCGGGGAACATCTACGTGGGTGAGGTCTCATGGACGCACACTGGCCAGCATCTCAGTCCGCCCCAGGAGATACGGTCGTTGCAGAAACTGGCGAAAGTGGAGTAAGTGGGTTCTTGAGGCGCAGGTTTGGCGCCCGCACGCGGACCCTCTCCTATGGTGGGTGAGGGAACCGGTTTCAATCCTAGTTGGCGGATCGTATTGAGGTGAAGCAGGTCAATGGAAATACGGATAGGCAGCCTGTCCAGGGATGCCAACGAAGCCCGTGGCGCGGCGTTGGTCATCGACGTTTTTCGCGCGTTCACCACCGCGGCCATCGCGTTCGATCGGGGGGCGCGGCGCATCACGCTGGTGGCGGAGGTTGAGGAAGCGTTGGCGATTCGCGAGCGGAACCCGGAGATCGCCGACATCCTGATGGGCGAGGTGGATGGGAAACGTCCGGAGGGATTCGACCACGGGAACTCACCTTTCGAGGCGTCCTCGGTGGATTTCGCGGGCAAAAGCATCGTCCAGTCTACGCGGGCAGGAACGGTGGGGACGGCAGCGGCGGGAGCTGCCGGCTGTGACCCGATTTACGTTACGTCGTTCGTGGTGGCGGGAGCGACCTCCCGTACGCTGCTGGCGGAGGACCCGCTCCCGGATCGAGTCACCATCCTTGCCATGGGAGACCAGGGAGTGAACCGTTCGGACGAGGACGAGCACTGCGCGATGTACCTGCGGAACCGCCTGGAAGGGCGGAATCCCGACCCTGAGGCGCTGCGCAAGCTGATCATGTCCGGTGGAGCGACGCAGAAGTTTTTCGACGACGAGCAGCCGCAGTTTCATCCCAGGGACGTTGGACTCGCGCTGGAGGTGGACCGCTACGATTTTGCGATGCGGGTGACGCGCGAAGATGGGCTGCTGGTGGCGAGGCGGGTCGGCGGCTAATGACGGCCGGAGCCACCTGGTCAGGCGGTCTCTATGCCGGCGGCCGTTTGCAGGCCCAGTTCCTCAACTGCCATTTCGCGCATGCGGAATTTCTGGATTTTGCCGGTGACAGTCATGGGGAACTCGTCGGCGATCTTGACGTAGCGGGGAACCTTGTAATGGGCGATCTTGCCACGGCAGAATTCGCGGATGTGCTCGGGCGAGACTTCACTCCCTGACCGAAGCATCACCCAGGCCATGACTTCCTCGCCGAACCGCTCGTCAGGAACGCCGATCACCTGGACGTCGGCGATATCGGGATGGGTGTACAGGAACTCCTCGATCTCCCGGGGGTAGATGTTTTCGCCGCCGCGTATGATCATGTCCTTAAGTCGGCCGGTGATCTTGTAGTAACCGTCCTGGTCCACCGTGGCCAGGTCGCCGGTATGGAGCCAGCCGTCGGAATCGATGGCATCGGCGGTGGCCTCAGGCATGTTGAAGTAACCCTTCATGACCATGGAGCTGCGGGTCTGGAGTTCACCCTGCTCGCCGACCGCCACCTCGCGGCCGGCCTCCGGGTCGATCAGGCGAACCTCAACTCCGGGCAGCACTTTGCCCACGGTTGACACACGCCGTTCGATGGAGTCGTCGGCGAGGGTCTGAGTGACCACCGGGGAGGCCTCGGTCTGGCCGTACGCGATTGTGATCCGGGAAGCGCCCATCCGGTCAATGACCTCGCGCATCACCTCGATGGGGCACGGCGAGCCGGCCATGATCCCGGTGCGGAGGGATTTCAAGTCGAACTGGGCGAAGTCGGGATGCCCCAACTGGGCGATGAACATGGTGGGGACGCCGTGGACGGCGGTGCAACGTTCCTGCTCCAACGAGCGCAGCGTCTGCAACGGATCGAAGTACTCTGAAGGGATCACCATCGTGGAGCCGTGGGTGACACAGGCCAGGCTACCCATCACGCACCCGAAACAGTGATAGAAAGGGACGGGTATGCACAGGCGGTCGGCTTCGGTCATCTCCATGCAGTCACCGACGTGCAGGGCGTTGGCCAGCAGGTTGTGGTGGGTGAGCATTGCGCCCTTGGGATTGCCGGTGGTGCCAGACGTGTACTGGATGTTGATCACATCATCGGGACGACACTGGGCCTGTCGGGTGCGCAGGGCGTCCGGAGTGACGTTTTCGCTCTGAGAGTGCAGGTCGCTCCAACGCCACATGCCGGCGGGGGTAGCCGCCGTCGGATCGTCGTAGGGCGGTATGAACACCACATGGCGAAGGTGCGGGAATCGGGCACTGTTCAGTTCGCCGGGATGGGAATCGCCGAGTTCGGGGACCAGTTCGTTGACCATGCTCGCGTAGTCGGAGGTGCGGAACCGGCCGATGATGACGAGGGCGTTGAGCTGGGCCTGCTCGATGAGATAAGCGAGCTCATGGGTACGGTACGCCGGATTCACGGTGACCAGCACGGCGCCGATCTTCGCGGTGGCGTATTGGGTAAGCAGCCACTCGGTGTAGTTGGTGGCCCAGATGCCGACGTGTTGACCCTTTTCAATCCCCAGCGCCAGCATACCCCGGGCAACACGGTCAACCTCAGCCTGGAACTGGAGATAGGTGAACCGGTCGCCGGATGCGACGTGTACCAGCACCTCGCGTTCGGGGAAGCGAGAGGTCTGGGAATCAAGGGTGTCGCCGATCGTGCTATGGATGTTGATGGTCGAGGTCATGATCCAACCACCTGTAACGACGACTAAAAACCGACCATCCAGGCTACGAATTTATCAAGCAGGCCGGTATCGCCGGACGTGTTAATTCTGCCGGCAGCGATGGCGTTGCGCAGATCGAGGCGTCCGTAGGCCAGGAGCAGGTAGGTGTTTGCATCGCACCGGATAGTAATGTCGCTTGCGCCTTCGTGGAGTCCCACGCCGGCTTGCGCGCCCTCAGGTGTTACCAGCACATCCATTGGTTCGGCGTCGCTCAGGGCGAAGCGATACTTGACCTCGCCATCGGGCGGGTTGCCGCGCGGGTTGTACGCGGAGCGAAGCCAGTTGGTGGACATGCCCAGCAACACCGGTACGGCATCGGGATGGAGGGCCGCGTTTGGGTCGAGTCCACTGCGTATGTCCCAGTCGTGGACCGCGAGCTCCTGGATACGCTGACTGACGTACTCACGGGCCGTCATGGCGCCGCGCCTGGGATGCCAGCAATCGCAGCGCCAGTCATCGCCGCTGAAACTATCGAGCAGCCGGTGCAAGGCCCGGTAGTTATCGGCGAAGGTGGGTACGAGGGCATCGCCCAGCGAGCGTGAGTATTCGATGTCGGCGTCAGCGTTGGCGGCGGACATCGCCATGTTGTCGGTTCGGGCGCTGAAACCTGCCGGCGGAGCCGAGTCGCCATTGCGGGCGCGGGTCATGCTGGCCATCTGTCGCTCAGCGCGGTTGGTGAGATGACCCGCGACATCGCGGATGGTCCAGGCGTCGCAGGCCGACTGGGTAGCAAGTTGGTCTTCGGACAGGCCCTCCAGGAACCGGTGCAAACCGCGCGCCAGCGTTCCGATGACCGCCACTTCGGACCTGATTGTTGATTCGTCGTATGAAACCATGCTTATTGTGATCCCGCGGTTATGGATGTGAAACTGAAAACGGGGCCTACAGACCGCCGAACCAACGGCCCAGGTTGCGCAACGCCACATGAGCGATGGTGTCCGGAGCCTGGGATACGCTGAGCCTGCCGGAGCGTTTGGCGACGTTCCAATCGACGCGATTGTACAGACAAAGCAGGTATGTTCCGGCGTCGGCTCGAACCGTGAGATCGGGGCTGCGATCGGAGGAACACTCAGTAATCTCGTAGCCATCGCCCGTCACCACGACGTCGTGCTGCAGGCTGAGGTTGCCCGGGTCGCCTATCTCAAAGCGGTAGGCGACGGGGACGGAAAGCGGCGCAGATGGCCGAAAACAGAGTTGGTACCACATCTCGGAGGCGGGCAGTAAAGCGACCGCGCCGTCCGGGTCGAGTTCCCCGGTGCCGGCACCGCCAGAGCGCATGTCCCAGTCGTGGATTACCAACTCCTGGATACGAAGGTCAACGTAGCTTTCGGCGGAAATGGCGCCGCGCCGGCGATGCCAGCAGCCAATAGACCAATCCTCCCAGCCGTTCAAGAAATCGTCGAGTTCGTCGTAGGCCTGCTGGAAGTTGTCCAGCAGTGCATCTCCCCATTCGTTACGGGTTTGCACGTTGCTGGTGGCATTGGACTGTTGAACCTGATCGGCGCTGGAGAGCGTTTCCTCGCCCGGGGGTGGTCCTGAATGGCCTTCCCTACCCCTGATCATGGCGTCGCGCTGCCGGATTGCGCCGCCGGCCAGGTGTGCGGCCACGGTTCCCACGTCCCACTCTGAACACGCGCTCGGGCCGCTCAAGGACTCCGGAGGCGCCGCAGACAGACGGCCGTGAATGTCGTCCGCAAGCCGTTTGACCAACGCAACTTTCTGAGCAATGTCCATATTCGAGTGCCCCTGCCTAGATGATTTACCTGATAGCGGGGCCAGTGTAACACGGGTTGCGGATGCAAAAAGAGGGGGCGGATACCTCACGCGTACCCACTATGCAATTGCGGGGTGAATGGAAGGAAAAGCCGATTTCCCGCTCATTTCCTCTC
>JAJDXU010000220.1 GCA_022823105.1 Dehalococcoidia bacterium | reverse complement strand
GATTATCTTGCCGGCCCCCACGTGGCCCATTTCGCCTCCATCCGGCGGAATGGCGCGCCGCACATCTCGCCGGTCTGGTATCAGTGGAAGTCGGGTGGCGAACCCGGCACCGGCATAATCACCGTGGTTTCCGGCAACTCCGCCGTCAAGACGCGCAACGTCCGCCGCAACCCCAAGGTTTCCATCTCAATCGCCACTGACGAGTGGCCGTACCAGTACGTGATCCTGGAGGGCGAGGCCACCGTCTCCAGCGACAACATCAAGGAAGCGGTGCGCACCATATTCTCCCGCTACGAGGGACCCGAACGCGGCGAGGAAGACGCCAACGAGCTGACCGAGGGTGATCAGCAACTGGTTGCCATCGTCATCAACGTCAATCGCATTCTCTCCTGGAAAGGGGATGGCGAGTAACGCCGGACCGTCGGTCCCCCCGACCGCGGACGCCGTCATCATAGGCGGCGGCGTCATGGGTTGCGCCATCCAGTACCACCTGGCGAGCCTGGGCGTCACCGACACGGTGCTCCTGGAGCGCGACGTACTCGGCTCCGGCAGCACGGGCCGATCCCAGGCCATCTGCCGAATGCACTATTCGAACCGGATCACCACTCAACTGGCGTGGCAGAGCCTGCAGGTCTTCGCCGATTTCGATGCCAGGGTGGGCGGCGCCTCGGGCTTTGTGAATACCGGATATCTGGTGGTGGTCAACGAGGCCGACGAGGGCGGCTTGCAGCGCAACGTGGCCATGCAGCAGGAGCTGGGAGTGCCCACTTCGGTGGTGTCCCGGGACGATCTGGCGCGCCTGGCGCCCTCGGTGGTGCTGTACGACGATGAGCGCGCCGCCTGGGAGCCCGAATCGGGCTACGCCGACCCCTACCAGGTGACGGTGTCCTACGCCGCCCGAGCCAGAGAAGCGGGCGCCAGGATCGCAACCCGCAACCCCGCCGTGCGGATTGAAACAACCGGCGATAAGGTGCAGGCCGTGGTCACCGCCAACGGCGAGCGCATCGCCACCGACACCATTATCGTCGCGGCCGGTCCGTGGTCCAAGCAGGTCCTGGCGGACATTGGCGTGGACGTTCCCCTGCTCCCGGTGCGGCACCAGGTGGCAACCGTGGCCCGCCCCGTGGAGACGGTCCCGTACCATCCCACGGTGGGCGACATCAGCCAGTCCTTTTCCTTCCGTCCCGATGGCACGAATTTCACCACGATGGGCTTCGGAGACGACGACGAGCAGTCTGATCCTGAGGTGTATCCCCAGGGGGTGGACATGTCCGATGCCGCATCGGCCCGGGCTCGTTTGGGACGCCGCGTTCCCGGCATGGCGGACGCCTACTACCGGGGCGGCTGGTCCGGCCTGTTCACCACCACGCCCGACTGGCATCCCATACTGGACGCCGTGCCGAACAAGGACGGCCTGTTCTGCGCCGTTGGTTTCAGCGGCCACGGGTTCAAGCTGTCCCCGGCCAT
The DNA here is from genome assembly GCA_022823105.1 of Dehalococcoidia bacterium. GTDB lineage: Bacteria > Chloroflexota > Dehalococcoidia > Lucifugimonadales > UBA3495 > Bin87. Next base: position 2,904 of record JAJDXU010000220.1, on the reverse strand, counting down.
CGGGAAGGCCGTCGCCGAGCTGGTGGTGGAGGGCCGCGCCCGCGACGTTGACCTTTCGCCCCTGCGATTCACGCGATTCGCCGAGAACGATCTGCTTGAGTCCAGCTACCGCTACCGGGTGCTGGCGTGAGCGGCGGTCTAACTTTGATGACAAGCTCCCCTTGACGGCGAACGCGCTGAACGGCGACGATTGGCCCAACACGTGCTTTCCGTAAGGAGGACCAGATGAGCGAGACGGGGTTTTTGTCGCCAAACCGAATCTACGAGGGCGACGCGAGAAAATTGCTATGGAGCGTCGCACCCGAATCGGTGGCCTTGAGTTTTTGGTCTCCTCCTTATTTCGTTGGCAAATCTTACGAGACTGGTATGGATTTCGCTGATTGGCGCGACCTGTTAAGCGAAACAATCGAGAATCACTACCCAGCAATCGTTCCCGGCGGATTCCTCAGCATCAACATTGCGGATATCCTCGCGTTTGAGGATCCTGATATGCCCCGGATCCAAGCGGATAACATCAACTCAAAAAAGGTCAAAATCACACGGGAACAGGTCCTCGCTGCCCAACGAGACAATCCAGGATTCGATAAGTACCAACTTGCGGCGCTACTGGGTTGTAGCGAACAAACCATAGATCGCCGACTGAAACACAATAACGTTCGAGGTGGCAAGTACTCGCCTCAGACTAGGGTGCAACTTACCGCCGGATTAATCGAGGAATGGGCCAGCAATGCCGGTTTTTACCTGTATGACCGACGCGTTTGGGTCAAGGATCCATGCTGGGAAAACAGCCGTTGGCACAGCCTTTCCTATCGTTCAGTGGATGAATGGGAGCATTTGTTAATTTTCTGGAAGCCTGGGATAACAGTTGTTGATCGCAATCGACTAAACGCTGACGAATGGTCGGAATGGGGCTCTCGCGGTGTTTGGGAAATTGCCTCGGTGCGTTCAAATAGCATGCATGAATCGCAATTCCCGATGGAACTACCACGCCGCATGATCAGGATGCTAACCGAACCGGATGACTTGGTGCTAGATTGCTTTGTTGGCAGTGGCACCACGGCGCTCGCGGCAATACAGGAAGGTCGGCAGTTCATGGGTTTCGACATCAACCCGGACAGCGTCAGGCTGGCCGAAAGCCGCATCGAACAAACTCTTGCGACAACGAGGATGCTGCTCTGATGACGCTTTCTGCGGACCAACTCAGGGCCAACTCGGACGTCATAGAGCAAGTGGAAAAAGCGACCTTGCGCATGGTGGTCCAGGCCATATACGATTTTCGCTATGAAGCGATCGAGATATTCACCAACGAGGGCGATCTGGTCGCAGACATCGGAGAGGACATTACGCGTGAAGCCCTGGACCGACAGGGAATGCCCACCATACCGGTACGGTTATTCGGCAAGATAGACTACAAGCGTGCCACGTATCTGTTTCAACCGGAATATGCAGTCCGGCAGGCTCTGTTCGTGGACTCCAAAGCCGAGAAGATTACAGGCGCGGGCACCGCGACTATCCAGACTTCACAAACATCGATGCGCATCCTTCAAATCAGACGCCAAGAGTACGTCGATGTCCCTGGGGAGTTGGAAAGCATAGCGTCAGTTCGTGGTACGGATTACCTGACTACCACCATATTCGTGAAGTATAACTATGCGGAGAGCGATAGTAATGCCGTACCGAATCGTCTTGCTTCCATCTCGGTCTTGTGTTTGCCGAATGGTCTATTGCAGGATCGCTACAATCCTTCAGTGAATGATTCAATATGGAGAGCGGGCCGCGATGCCCCAACCCGCGGCGAGGCATTTCGCGTTCGAATTAGCCTTCCAGCTCTAAAGCAAAAAGCAAATTGGCGAGTCCAATCTATCAGCGGTGATCCTGAACAAAGACTCGCTTGGGACGATTAAACTTATCCCAACGGAGCAAACCCGAATGGTAACCAACTTCCAGTCCCACTACATCCCCAACACTCCCGTCGAGCAGGACGAGTTGCTGAGCGCCATTGGCCTCCGGGACATTGACGAGCTGTTCGCAGACATCCCCGACGACTACCGCAACCCTCCGTTACGGCTGCCGGACCCGCTGTCAGAGTTGGAGATCCAGCGCGAGTTGGGCGAAATGGCTTCCCGCAACCGTCCTCTCGCCAGCGGCCCCTCCTTCCTGGGCGCAGGGTCGTATCACCACTTCATCCCGTCCATCGTCAAGGCGCTGATGACCCGTGGCGAGTTCCTGACGGCGTACACGCCCTACCAGCCGGAGGTGTCCCAGGGCACCCTGCAGGTGATCTTCGAGTTCCAGACCATGATCAGCGCGCTGTACGGCATGGAGGTCGCGAACGCCGGCATGTATGACGGCGCGACCAGCGTGGCCGAGGCCGTGCTGATGGCGTGCCGGGTTACCCGACGACAACAGGTCATCGTCGCCGACACCGTGTCGCCGGCCTACCGGCAGGTGATCGCCACCTACTGCCAGGCCCAGGGCATCACCATCGACATCGTGCCGGCCGGCGAAATCGGGCGGGCGGCTACCGAAGCCACGGCCGGCATAGTCGTCCAGTACCCTAACTTCTACGGCGAGTTGGACGATCTGGCAACGATGGCCATGGAAGCCCACGCCGACGGCGCGCTCCTCGTCGTGTCGGCTGACCCGCTGGCCATGGGGATGCTGCGTCCGCCCGGCGAGTTCGGCGCGGACATCGTGACCGGCGAGGGGCAGCCCATCGGCATCCCGCCTTCTTTTGGCGGCCCCTACCTCGGCCTGTTCAGCTGCAAGCAGCAGTACATCCGCCAGATGCCCAGCCGCCTGGTCGGGCGCACCACCGACACCGAGGGCCGCACCGGCTACGTGCTGACCCTGCAGACCCGCGAGCAGCATATCCGGCGCGAAAAGGCGACCAGCAACATCTGC
>JAJDXU010000203.1 GCA_022823105.1 Dehalococcoidia bacterium | reverse complement strand
GATCGGGCCGGACGAGGACAAGAATATCCCTCTCAAGCGCACGTTGAATAACAACAAGAACGTGCCCGAGGAGATGAAGAACCCCAGCGCGTGGCCCGAACCCATGCGCATCGAGTACGGCGAGGACGAGGGCTACGCGTCGTCGCTGGAACACCGCGCCCGCCTGGTCGCCGGCTTCCGCCGCATCCGCGAGGAACTGGACGCCTTCAACCCCGACTTCGTCGTCATCTGGGGCGATGACCAGTACGAGAATTTCCGCGAGGACATCATCCCGCCCTTCTGCGTGCTGGCCTATGACGAGTTTGAATGCCAGCCCTTTGGCGTCGAGGGCTACGCCGGCCGCCGCAACGTCTGGAACGAGCCGGCGGGAACCACCTTCAAGTACAAGGGCAACAAGCAGGCCGCGCGCGACCTGGTCTCCGGCCTGATCGACCGCGGCGTGGACATGGCGTACGCCTATCAGCCCCTCCACCAGCCGGGCCTGGGACACGCCATCCTCAACACCCTGCTGTACCTGGACTACGACCGCAAGGGCTTCGAGTACCCCGTGGTGCCCATGTTGGTGAACTGCTACGGCAGCCGCGTCATCCGCAACCGGGGCGGCGCCATCGAGTACCTGCCGGATCCCGACCCGCCCGGGCCGTCGCCCAAGCGCTGCCTGCAGGTCGGCGCCGCCACGGCGGAAGCCCTCAAGGACTCGCCGTATCGCGTCGCGCTGATCGCGTCGTCCTCATGGTCCCACGCCTTCCTGGTCGAGAAGAACCACTGGCTGTGGCCCGACGTCGAGTCCGATCGCGCACGGTTCGAGGAGCTCAAGGCCGGCGACTACCAGGCCTGGAGCCGCATTTCCACCGACCAGGTCGAGGACGCCGGTCAGCAGGAGATGCTGAACTGGATGTGCCTCGCCGGCGCCATGGACACCCTGGGCTACAAGCCGGAGATCCTGGACTACGTGGAGACCTACGTGTTCAACTCCAACAAATGCCTGGCCGTCTTCAAGTAATCAAGCCGTTCGTTGCCATGTAGGGGCGGGTTTCAAACCCGCCCCTGCCCATCGCCAATACAAAGGAGGCCAACCATGGCGGAAATCCTGGGACTGGGACTGACCCACTCGCCGTCGCTCATCCGGCCCGACGAGGACGGGGAATCATCTCTGAAGCGCACGCTCCGCACCAACGACAACGTGCCGGCGGAAATGAAAAACCCGTCCAACTGGCCCGAGCCCATGCGTGTCGAGTACGGCGAGGATGAGGGCTACGCCTCCGCCGTGCGCCTGCGCGAGCGCATGGTGGCCGGATTCCGCAAGCTGCGCAAGGAACTGGACGAGTTCAACCCCGATTTCGTGGTGATCTGGGGCGACGACCAGTACGAGAATTTTCGAGAGGACATCATCCCGCCCTTCTGCGTGCTGGCCTACGACGAGTTTGAGTGCAAACCCTTCGGCGAGGAGGGGCACGCCACTCGCCGCAACGTGTGGGACGAACCGGCGGGAACCACCTTCAAATTCAAGGGACACAAACAGGCCGCGCGCGACCTGGTGTCCGGCATGATCGACCGGGGAGTGGACATGGCCTATGCCTACCAGCCGCTGCATGAGCCGGGTCTGGGCCACGCCATCCTCAACACCATCCTGTACCTGGACTACGACCGCAAGGGCTTCGACTACCCCGTCGTCCCCATGCTGGTGAACTGCTACGGCAGCCGCGTGATCCGCAATCGGGGCGGCAGTGTCGAGCACTCGCCGGATCCGGACCCGCCCGGCCCGTCGCCCAAGCGCTGCATGCAGATCGGCCAGGCGGCCGCGCAGGCCATCAAGGAATCGCCGTACCGGGTGGCCCTCATCGCATCGTCCTCCTGGTCCCACGCCTTCCTCACCGAGAAGCACCACTGGCTCTACCCCGACATCGAGTCGGACCGCGCCCGCTTCGCCGAGATGAAGGACGGCGACTACCAGGCTTGGGCCCGCATCTCCACCGAGCAGATCGAGGACGCCGGCCAGCAGGAACTGCTCAACTGGGCCTGCCTCGTCGGAGCCGTGGACGAGCTTGGCTACAAGGCGGACATCGTGGACTGGTACGAAACGTACATCTTCAACTCCACCAAGTGCCTCGCCGTGTTCAAGTAAACGAACGGACCATACCCGCAAACTGCGTAGGGGCGAATGATTATTCGCCCCTACATCGTTAATCAAACCGGATGACGCGCTACCCGCGGAACGGCCGGAAGAACTCCCGCACCTCGTGGGCCAGCAACTCAGGCTCCTCCAGCGCGGCGAAGTGCCCGCCCCGGGGCATCTGCACCCAGCGGCGCACGTCCCAGGAGCGCTCTGCCCACTCGCGCGGCGGCTTGGCGATCTCCTGGGGGAACATGGCCATGCCGGCCGGCGTGGGCACCTTTTCGTCCTGCGCCATCTCCCACACGCTGCTCTGGTTCTCCTTGTACATCCGCACCGAAGAGCCGATGGTCTGAGTGACCCAGTAGATTGTTACCGTGGTCAGCAACTCGTCCTTGGTGTAGGCGCTTTCAACGTCGCCGTTGCAGTCGCTCCACGTCCGGTACTTCTCCACGATCCACGCCGCCAGGCCGGCCGGCGAGTCGTTGAGTCCGTAGGACAGCGTCTGCGGCTTGGTGCCCTGGATGTGGCTGTAACCGCCCTCGGACTGCTGCCAGCGTTCCCGCTGGTCCGAGTGCGCCTGCTCCGCCTCCGTCATCGGACGCGACCCGGAACCCAGGTACGGCGTCGGGCGCGTGATGGACGTCAAATGCACGCCGATCATCTTGTCCGAGTGGGCATATCCCAGCCTTGAGGTGACGCCCGCGCCGATGTCGCCGCCCTGGGCCGCGAACTTCGGATAGCCGAGGTTCTCGGTCATCAGCTTGGCCCACAGGTCGGCCACCTTCTGCACCTGCATCCCCGGCTCCTGCGACGCCTGCGAGAACCCGAAGCCGGGCAGCGACGGCGCCACCACGTCGAACGAGTCTGCCGGGTCGCCGCCGTGTCCGCCCGGATCGGCCAGCAGCGGGATGATCTTGGTCATTTCGAAGAACGTGCTGGGCCAGCCGTGGGTGATCACCAGCGGCATCGGGTTCGGCCCCGTGCCGTTCTCCTTGATGAAATGGATGCTCAGCCCGTCCACCTCGGACTTGTAGTGATGGAAGGCGTTGAGCTTCTTCTCCTGCGCCCGCCAGTCGAAGTCGGTGCGCCAGTACTCGCACAGCTCCTTGATGTAATCGAGGTTCGATCCGTACTCCCACCCTGTGCCCGGCATCTCGTCGGGCCAACGGGTCAGGCTGAGTCGCTGGCGCAGGTCGTCCAGCACCTCGTCGCTGATTGCTATTTCAAAGGGCTCCATCGCTCCTCCACGTCTGTTGGTCAAATGTCATTGACAGGCGCGCGGTTCATGCGGGCCGCAATTCCCGTCGGTGCAGGGACCATAATTGTTCGTCCCCTGGCGTCAACCGCGTGTGAGCAAGGCCAACCCGCTGACGGTGACGCCCAACCCATCAGTGGGTCAGCAGCTTGTCCAAGAATAGCACAACCGTATCCGTCGACGTGTCTCGAGACGCCCTGGACATCCGGATTCATCCAGTCGGGAGACCGGTGGGTGGACTACCGCGGCGGCCATCTCTCGGAACCGGCGGACGCCGTGCCGGAGTTTTCGCCACAAGTCGGCGTGGTGGTGGCCACCGGTGGCTGGGAGTCGTCGCTCACCCGAAATCGCGAATGCCGATAATGGTGGGATTGCCTGGCGCTGGATCCTGGCGTGGGTTTTGTTTTGGGGGGACCCATCCGGGGCGGACGGGTTCGACCGGAGGCGGATCGGTTCGTCGGCCACGGGTCTATACTGGCGGCGCGGACGTGGCGCGGCGCTGGTGACATGGGTCGGGACCGCGACCCGGGAGTGATCGGCATCGGGACTCACACGGAACCGTCGACTGAGACGGGAGTGAACAAGGCGTGGTTTTTTGCCGTGCTGGCATTCGCCGTTTTCGGCACGCAGAACGCGGTGATGATGGTGCCGCCGCTGCTGGTGGAGGTCTCGACGGACCTGGAGATATCGGTGGCGGTGGCGGGACAGATGGCCACCGCCACTTTCGGAGCTTGGGCGATCGCCGTGCTGACGGTTGGCCCGCTTTCGGATTCGCTAGGCCGGAAACCGGTGGCGCTGACCGGCATGGTGCTGGTGCTGGTTTCGGTGGCGGCGTCGGCTTTTGCGCCCAACATCGAGACGCTGCTGGCGCTGAGGTTCCTGACCGGGTTTGGCGGAGGAACACTGCCGCCCAACGCGGTGGGGATGCTATCGGACGTGATTTCGCCGGAGCGGAGGGCGCAGGCGGTGAGCGGGATGCTGGCGATCAACGGTGTGGCGGCGGCGGTGAGCGCGCCATTGGCGGCGTTGATGGCGGACGTGGGAAACATCCTGCTGGACGGATCGGGCGGTTGGCGGATTGCCTTTTTGCCGGGCGGCCTACTGATGGCGACGGCGTTCACGGCCGGCTGGGTGTGGTTTCCGCGTGAGCGCGCGGGCCGGGTGCGCAGCTGGGGGTTCCTGTCGCGATACCGAGCGCTGCTTTCGCGGCGATATTTCCGGGTGGCGGTGCCGATGGGGATATCGCAGCGGATCGCCTACTGGGGAATGACCAGCTTTTTCGCGGCGTATCTGATCAACACTTACCACCTGGACGTGGGGTTTGCGGCCCTGCCGCTGGGGATTGTGGCATCGGCGCAGGTGCTGGGCAGTTACTGCGCGGCGTTTGTGGCCACCAGCAGGCGCCGCGCTGTGCTGATTGCCGGCATATCGGTGGCGGGGGGAGCGCTGGCGTTGGTGAGCTTCGGGTTTGAGCTTGGGCTCTGGCGGACGGTGGCGGTGGCGATGGTGAGCAGCGGGCTGCTCAGCGTGCCGATTCCGGCGCTGGTGGCCATCAGCACGGAGTACTCGGGCGAATCCAAGGCGACGGGGGCGAGCCTGATGGGGCTGAGCAACCAGTCGGGCGGGATGCTGGGGGCGGGCATTTCCGGCGTGATCCTGGCGAACGGGGGATACGCCGGGATTGGATACCTGCTGCTGGGCGCGAGCGTGGTGAGCGCGATTTTGACCAGTTTGTTTGGCAGGCGGTTCGGAGAGATTGGCGGCGGGTCCGAGTGGTAATAACCGGAGCCAACCCCGTTGTGGGGGCGCCGGCGCCCAATGTCCGGCCGGACTTCGGGATACGTTCGGGATTACGGCGTAGCGATGGGTTTTGGCAGCCTGTTTTATCGTGATTGATGATATATAATATTACTACACACGGTGTATGGACATACAAACCAGGAACAACATAACCAGAAGGAGGCCAACATGACAATGGGAGGTAACGGATACCAGATAAGGCGCGCGATGACGCGCTGGGGAAAAGCCAGATTCAGGGCAGTGGGCCTGATCGCGCTGGTCATCGGCGCGATGGTGGCCGTGAGCACTATCGTCAATGGCGGAGCCAACCCCGTGGCGGCGCAGATGGCTGACGGCCTGGGTGTTCTCGAAAAATTCGATGTGCTCGAAAATCGGGGAGTCGTGGCTCGAAACGCTTGGGACCTTGGGTCGGAGGCGATGACCACCACATGGCCGGCCATCCCTTCGTATTCCAGCGCGTCGGGATTGGGATTGCCATCAGGATCGGGCGGCGTCGAGAGCCCAACTCGGGAGGTCTATGTCTGGGCAACGTTCATGACCGTGGGTGTGTCGACGGACGGCACAATGACCTACGCCGGGTATATGCCAGCGACCAACTCCGGTTCGGAAGGGAGCCTGGCGCATACGTCGTTCACCTACGCCGGGACCGATTACACCGTGCAGGGCATATTCCACCAACAGGTCAACGGGGGAATGCAGCAGGTGGTGTTCTCGGCGGATAAGAGGCTGCCCGACCACCTGACGTTCTACGCGGGCAATCGCGAATTCAGGGTGTCCGATTCGCAGGTCTTGAGCGCGAACGAAAACATCCACGCATGGCGTGTGGATGAAGGTCCCGGCTGGTCGGAAAACCAGCGGGTGGTCCTGGCCCTGGTGGAATCGTACGGTGGCCACCCGCATAGCGATGCCACGTCGGGGTGAGGCGACCGTACCAAAGGCAGGGATGGATCCTGCATGCCTGATTGGGCTGATTTGGGAGCGGGCTGGGCGCCGCGGCCGATAATGGGCCCACGAACCGAATGGACCCACTGACCAAATGGGCCCACTGATAACTGGGACCCGAGGATCCTGACTCATAACAACCACGGCACATAACTGAGTGGAGAGGAAATCATGGCACCGATGAGGCCAAACCTGAGCAAACAAACGAGGACAATGGCCCCGCATGGAAACCGTATCAGGGGAAGACCGCTGGCAGCGCTGTTGATGCTGGTCATTGCGATGGCAGCGACGATGATGGTATGGGGAGGCTATGCGCACGCCGCGCCCCACAAGGGCCGGTCGCCCGGAAGGCTGGAGACGTGCGCGGCGGCCGCGAATTGCAGCGCGCCAATCCACGGCGAGGACGTGGATGCTGGGATGGATCACGTTCCGGAAATATCTGATGTGATCCTGTCGGCGGCGACGCAGTACGAGCAGCAATACTCGGCGTCCCAGGAGGACGACGTGGACGTACCGGATGTGGTGGTTTGGAATGCGACGATGACGGTGGGTGAATCGGACATAGCGTCGATTGGTTACCTGGGATTCATCACGGGCGACTGGCCGGACACGGGCAGCATCGATGACGTATCGTTCAGCCACGATGGGGTCGACTACCTGGTTACCGCGTTGTACCACCCGATAGTTGACGGCAACCCCAACCACCTGTTCATGCATCTGGACATGCCCCTGCCCGAAGGATGGACTCTGCTGGTTGGACCGGACCTGTTCGAGTTGGCGGATGCGCAAGCGTGGGGGCCCAGGCGCAACATCTACCACTGGTATCTCGAAGAGAGCCTGGGTTGGGCAGATGGAGACCGTGTCAAGCTGTCCCTGTCGGCGCCGGGGAGTCCGGATGAAATCTCCGAGGACGCGCTGGTCAAGAAACTCCCGCCCGGGACCGGATAATCTCAGACGGCGGACCGAGTAACGGATCGCCGAGGCTGGCACCGGCCGGGCGGAGCAGCGTTCCACGGGCCGGCGTGCGTGGGAGAATCGCCGTCGGCCCGATGGGCGCACTCCACCCCTCACGCTGCAACTTTTCAGAGTTGGGAGCAATCCTGCCCGCTGGCGCGTCACTCCCGCGCAAGTCGCAGATGTCCGCCACAGGCGGATGCGGGAATCCACAAAGTCTGCGCACGAACCGTCCTCGAGTAACGCATGGATTTCCTCCAACGCATGGATTTCCTCGGTTCCTGCTGTAGTGTAGATGGAATCACGTCCTGGATTTGAAACCGGGACACCGCCTCTGAACAGTTACCTCACGCTTCGGGAGATTGCGTGGTCAAGGTGATGGCGTTATGATGATTGCGAGGATTTTAATGCCGTTGCCGCGCCGCCGCGCAACACGATAAAGATGACGACTGATACTTCCCCCGCCGAGAACCTACGCACTACCCTTTACGACACCCACGTTGCCCTGGGCGCCCGCATGGTGCCATTTGGCGGGTGGGACATGCCGGTGCAGTACGAGGGGACCATTGCCGAGGTGGCAGCGGTACGCACCGCGGCGGGCGTTTTCGACGTGTCGCACATGGGTCGCCTGAACATCGGGGGGCCAAACGCGACGGGTTTGCTGGACATATTGCTGACCGGATCGGCGTCGGGACTGCGGGTTGGCCGGGCCAGGTACTGTTTCATCTGCAACGAGCAGGGAGGCGTGATCGATGACACGATTTTCTATCGCCTGTCTGATGATGAGTTCCTGCTGATCCCCAACGCCGGCAACCGCGAGGCCGTTACGCTATGGTTTGACCGGCAACTGGCGCATCATTACGACGGCAGGGGAGTGCAGATCACCGACCGGACGATGGCCACGGGGCTGATCGCCGTGCAGGGTCCGGCCGCTGCGGGCATTGTTGACGGGTTGTGCGAAGATTTCAGCCCGGGCGCTCGTCTGGCGCGAAACCCCGGTCGCCAACCGCAGCCGTCACTGTTGCGGCCTTACACGTGGGGGCGCGGGCACATAGACGGCCGCCGGATTTTCATCGGGCGGACCGGCTACACGGGAGAGGACGGGTTTGAGTTGGCGGTCCAGGCATCGGACGCGGCCGCCATCTGGGAACGGTTGACCCGGGCGGGCGCGGCGCCATGCGGCCTGGGGGCGAGGGACGTGCTGCGACTGGAGGCCGGGCTGCCGCTGCACGGACACGAACTGTCAGCGGACATCACGCCGATAGAGGCCGGCCTGGGCCGGTTTGTGCGGCGGGACGGCGGCTACAACGGCGCGGACGTGCTGGATCACCAGAGGGTGTACGGCACACCCAGGCGGCTGGTCGGGCTGACGATGCCGGGGCGCCGCGCGCCGCGGGCGGGATATGACGTCCTGGCGGACGGGGCAGTCGTAGGCGCCGTGAGCAGTGGGAGCTATTCTCCGACGCTGGAGCGATGCGTGGCCATGGCATTTGTGGACGCGGCGCACGCGGAATCCGGGGGCACGCTGCAGGTGGACATCCGGGGACGCTCAGCGGACGTGACGACGACGGAGCTGCCATTTTACCGGCGCACGGCCTAGAGGAACGGCGCGTCCTGGTTGTGGCAACATGGGCAGGGTGGCGCTGGCAGCCTGCGTCCATCACACACACTACGGAGGTATTGGACAAAGTGAATCCCGACGACCGCAAATATACCCGGGAGCACGAGTGGGTTGTTTCCGAAAACGGCGCCGACACGGTGTTGGTCGGAATCACGCATTATGCGCAGGACCAGCTGGGCGACGTGGTTTACGTCGAGCTGCCGGCGGTGGGCGATCCGGTGGGTTACCTGGCCAAGATGGGCGAGATCGAGTCGGTCAAGGCGGTATCGGACCTGTTCTCACCGGTGAGCGGCGAGGTGGCGGAGGTAAACGGCAGGTTGGCGCAGGAGCCCGAGCTGGTGAACAACGACCCCTTCGGCGACGGCTGGATGCTCCGGGTCAGCATGAGCGACCCTGCGGAGCTGGACAGCCTGCTGGACGCGGCGGCGTACGATGAGTATGTCGGGCAGTTGTAAAGGCGCGGCCAAATAGGGGTCGCGGAGGGTACTGCGACGTTTATTCGGGGGCGACCGGACGGTCGCCCCTGATTTTCTGCGTATCGGCGGCGGGCTCGCCAAAGAGGAGGAAAGTTCAGCGCGGGGGAGAGGGTGCATCTGTTGAGGGACCAGGTTGGATATGCTACTATATCTATACAAATGATAATTTATATTCATGAACTGGATGTGGTGAATTTCGATAGCCTACGAATACCGGTAACCAATACCAGGAGGTGTCGATATGGCGCTGTTCAACAACATCATTGTCCCACTGGACGGTTCGGAACTGTCCGCACAAGCGTTGCCGGCGGCGTGCGTGTTGGCGGCCGCATCCGGCGCGTCGATGACGCTGATGCGGTCGTATGAGCCGGTGCCCCAGTGGCAAGCCGACGCAGGACAGGGGCGGTTTCGGGGTTCCATGGCGGTGGCCGAGCACGACCGGATATCGGCGCTGCTGAGGGCGGAACAGCAGATATTGGAATCGCGGGGAGTGTACACGCCGATCGAGGTTGCGGCGCGCGAAGGGCCGGCTCACGAGGAGATCATCAACCTGGTCAATCAGCGGCCCAATGCCATGATCGCGATGTCCACGCACGGGCGGGGCGGAATCTCCAGGATGTTGATGGGCAGCGTCACGGCGAAGGTGGTGCGGGCGGTGTGCAACCCGACGCTCATCGTTCGCTGCAACGAGAGGGACTGCCCGGTGGTGCCGCGCCACCTTGAGAGCATCATCGTTCCGTTGGATGGATCCGCATTCGCGGAGAGCGCGCTTCCGTATGCCCAGGAACTGGCCGCCCAATTCGGGGCGCGGTTGAAGCTGGTGCGGACCACACCGGACTCGGATTACTTCAGGATGAACGCAGAATGGGGCGCGGCACACAACGTCTCCACGATGAAGCAGTATGACCCCGAGAAAACGGCGGCAAGGCTGTCGGAAGTGGCCAAGGCGTACCTGTGGCGCAAGGCCGATGAGCTGAGCGCCCAGTTCCAGGCGTTCGATGTTGAGGCAGTCCACAGGTTGGAGAGTCCGTCCGACGCAGTCATCGGCCTCACCCGCCAGGTGGACAACGGACTGGTCGTGATGGCGACTCACGGAAGGCGCGGGATTGGCCGGGCGCTGTTGGGAAGCGTAGCCGATCGGATCGTGCGGCATTCCCAGTTGCCGACGTTGCTGGTGCGGGGACCTGCTCCCCACGGCACCTCCATGCGTCCGGTGGACGATGGCAGGGCAGCGCTGGAGGCGGATCGCGAGTTGATGGCGGTGTGAAGATTATCAGGAGTGCGTTGGGGCCAAACAGCGGGGCGGGTCACTCACTGACCCGCCCCCACATTTTTGCGTCCGGGGTTTGGGCGCGGCCTACCCTGGCGTCGCAGCGGCGGCGATGTCGGTACGAGCGAAGTCATCGCCTTTGAACAAGAGATGCCGGAACCGACCTGAGGCCAACGAGCAGGCGAAAGTAACGCCGAAGTTCAGGCCGGCGGAATGATGTCCCCGACCGTAGTTGCGATGGGCGGCGACGGCGGCCCAGAGTCGAGCTTCGTCCACCCGCACCAAGTGGATGAACGGCCTTGCCAGCAGGTCCACTGCGGAATTGTAAATTTCAAGGCCCCTGTTTATGGCAATGATCAGGAGCTCAACGGCGGTGTCTGTGGAAACCAGGGCCTCTCCGTTATGGCGCACCAACCTCAGGCGCCAAACGGACGGCGGCCTCCGGGTTGATTCGGGTTGTCATGGTCCGCTCCGAGTAGACGCAGGACAGCTTGACAGAACCGCTTGAGATGATTACCACTTCTGGATCACGGGAAGGATTTCCTTGCCGAAGAGCCCGATGTTCTTCATGGTGGCCGCGTGGTCCATGCGGGATTCCTGCCCGTAAAATACGAGATGTTCCATTCCCAGGCGCTTGTGGAGGTATTCCAGCTTTTCGAGCACGGTGTCGGGGGTGCCGCAGACGATGTGGTAGTTCTCCTTGAGTTCCTCGAAGGTCTGCGTGTTGAGGGGCTTGAGTCCGGAGCGTCGGGCGGCGATGGCGGCGCCGGCCGCGGATCGGTAGCCTACGGGCGCCATGTATTCGCGCGGGCCGCGGACGGTGGGCCCCATGCGCCAGATGAAGTGCCTGGCCTGTTCGTCCGCTTCCTCCTGGGTGTCGCCGACGTAGCAGCAGAGGAGGTAACCGAAGTTGTCGGGCACGGCCTCCCTGCCGGCAGCGTTGGCCGCCTGGGTGTACATGCCGAAGAGTTCCTCGGTTACATCGAGGTCGGTGAGGAACGCAACATACGTGTAGCCGTGCTGTCCCGACCACTCGGCGGTTTCGGGGGATGAGGTGCCGGGGACCCAGATCGGCGGGTGCGGCTGCTGGATGGGAACCATCCAGGGGTTTACCACGCGGAAGTTATAGTGCTTGCCCTCCCAGCGGAAGGGTCCAGGGGTGGTCCACGTCTTCATGATCAGGTCGTGGCACTCCTCGAAACGCTCGCGGTTGGCCACGGGGTTGTTGTTGGTGGAGACGGTTTCGACGCCGGTGCCGCGGACGAAGCCGGAGATCAGGCGGCCTCCGGATATGACGTCGATCATGGCCAGCTCTTCGGCGAGGCGTACCGGGTTGTCGTGGATAGGCAGGATGTTGCCCAGCAACAGGATCTTGGAGTGGCTGGTGATGCGGGCGAGGACGGCGGCGGACAGGTTGGTCGCCGCGTTCATGCACGAGGGCGTGTTGTGGTGCTCGTTGAGCATGATGCCGTCGAAGCCCAGTTCGTCGGCGTACACGCATTCGTCGAAGTAGCGCTTGAAGAGGCCGTTGGCAGTGTTGGGGTTGAACCACGTGTTGGGGAACGTCAGACGAAGGGATGGATACTTGTCGCCCTCTTCGTCGGGATATTCGTGGTAGGGGAACTCGGAGAAGTAGTAGCTTTTCACGGGTGGGTGGCCTCCGGTGGCAGTGAATCGGGATGGGCGGGATTATACCAGCACCACCTGCTCGACCCTTTTGGTTAGATGAGGACAGCAGGGCCCATCATTGCCACGACCCGGCGGTGCGCGACGGTTGCGTTGGCAAGGCGAGCGCAGTTCGATGAAGGCGACGCTCTCGTCCCTGTGAAAGCGCATTATGTCACCGTAATTGGGCCTGAGCAAAGCCGCAACCTCAACTGTGGGACCGTTGCCCAACCCGATGTGCACGACTTTGGGCGGGTGGCCTCTGCGCGCGCTGATGGCCAGATAGTCGGCGTCTTTTGTTACGATCACCAGACCGTTGGCGGCCGCGTATTCCCATACCTCCACATCGGCGGATTCCTCCAGTCCGATATGGTAAACATGGCGGGACTCCGGAGAGATGTCGTGCAAATGGAATAGCAGTGTCGGAGAAAGGTTGTGATCAAAGAGCAGTCGCACCGGCATTATTGCGAACGGAAACCCTCCAGATGCACGATGCGCTTTTTGCGGAGGGCGTCAAATTCGTGGCACGCCAGAATATCCTCTG
>JAJDXU010000363.1 GCA_022823105.1 Dehalococcoidia bacterium | reverse complement strand
CCGGTGGCCGGACCGGTTCCGGCGTCGGTCTAGTTTTTGCACGTGCTTCCCACGTTTTCGCAGCGCATTTTCTTGACAAAAATTCCGGCCCGGCGATAGACTCGGCGCACATGCTTCACACGCGACGCTCAACCTTCACCTGCGCCTGTCCCGATACATAGGGGACAGGCCGACTGCAATCGCGAAAGGCCTGAACCCGCGAAACCCGTTCCACGGATTGGGGCGCGGGTTTTGCATTGGGGCTGGGGCCGATCTGCTTGCCGCCCACACCTACGACAACCCGATTCAGGCACAACGGAGGAATCGCAAATGGTGCAACCACTACGGTTGACCCCCGACCAGGTCAAACGCTACAGCCGCCACATCATCATGCAGGATGTGGGCAGCGCGGGACAACGCAAAATGATGGAGTCCAGCGCGCTGATCATCGGAGCCGGCGGCCTGGGCTCCCCGTCCGCGGTGTACCTGGCCCTGGCCGGTGTGGGCAAGCTGGGAATCGTCGACTTCGACGTGGTGGAGCTGTCGAACCTGCAAAGGCAGATACTGCACCACACGCCCGACGTGGGTCGGCCGAAGGTCCAGTCGGCCAAGGACAACATCCAGTCCTACAATCCCGAAGTCAACGTGGTGCTGCACGAGACCTGGCTGACCTCCGAGAACGCATTTGACATCATCGGCCAGTACGACATCGTGATCAACGGGGCCGACAACTTCGCCACCCGATACCTGGTCAACGATGCGTGCTACCTGCTGAACAAACCTCTGATCGACGGGAGCATCCTGATATTCGACGGCCAGGCCACCGTGTTCCTGCCCGGCGAGGGCTGCTATCGCTGCCTGTTCCCGGCTCCGCCGCCTCCGGGCATGGTGCCCAACTGCGCCGAGGCCGGTGTGCTGGGCGCGCTGACGGGGCTGGTTGGGTCCATCCAGGCCACTGAGGCTCTGAAGCACATCCTGGGCATCGGGGAGAGCCTGTCGTCCCGCCTGCTGGTTATCGATGCGCTGAGCATGCAGTTTCGGGAGGTGCGACTGCGCCGCAACCCGGCGTGCCCGCTGTGCGGGGACAACCCGACGGTCAAGCAACTCATCGACTACGAGGTGTTCTGCGGAGTAGCCGAGGCTCACGAACCGCTGGCGGTCGCGGCCGGCGCCGTCTAGTGCCCTGAACTGCCAAATCGAGAATCGACTCGCCGACCGCCAACGTTGAGACGCCGCTAATGCTCACCAAGGCTGCCCACAAGGGCCTGATTTCCACCATAGGCAACACGCCGCTGGTGGAGCTGGAGAACCTGAGCCCGAACCCCAACGTTCGGCTTTACGCGAAGCTGGAGGGCCAGAATCCCACCGGCAGCGTTAAGGACCGCATTGCGCTCAAAATGATTGAGCGGGCGGAGGCGGACGGCGAGATTACGCCGAACCGGACCATCCTGGAGCCCACCTCCGGCAACACCGGCATATCGCTGGCGATGATCGGCCGGCTGAAGGGTTACAAGGTCTCGGTGGTGATGCCCGAGAACGTGTCGGTGGAACGCACGCAGTTGCTGGAGGCGTACGGCGCGGAGATCATCTACTCCGACGGAACCCTGGGCACCAACGGCAGCGTGGTGGTCGCGCAGGAAATCGTGGAGAAGAACCCCCATGACTACCTGATGCTGTACCAGTATGGGAACGATGGCAACCCGGAAGCCCACTACGAGGGGACGGGCCAGGAGATCGTGGAAGCGCTGCCCGACGTCGACGTGTTCGTGGCGGGCCTGGGGACCGGCGGCACGCTGATGGGGAACGCGCGGCGGCTGAAGGAGCACCGGAGCGACATCAAGATCATCGCGGTGGCTCCGGAGCCGGACGATTTCATCTCGGGCCTGCGCCGCCTGGAGGACGGGTTCATACCGCCCATCCTGGACATCAACATGCTGGACAACCGGCTACTGGTGAACAGCTTTGATTCGTTCTACATGACGAAGGAGTTGATGGACAAGGAAGGCATATTCGCGGGGATTTCATCCGGGTCAGTCATTGCCGGCGCTTTGAAGCACGCGGAGCGCATGGAGAACGGCAACGTGGTCTGCCTGCTGGCGGACGGCGGATGGAAGTATTTGAGCAGCCAACTGTGGACCCGCGACTATGAAACGCTGGCGCAGGAGGCGCAGGGCAAGATCTGGTGGTAGAGGGACAAGCGGACCGGACACACAGCGCAGCCCGCCGCCACCGGCGGGCCTTTGCTTGCCATAATCGCCTTGCCCGCCTTTCGCAACGATGTTATACTTCGGGCACACAGACGCCCTGTTGTGGGACTCGATGACCGGTTGGTCAACGGCCTGCGACAAGAGGTTCAAGGATAGATTAGGCGGGGCGTACACCCGCCATATTTCTATGATTTTGACCGGGGCATCAGTTGAAAATATCGTTCGGCTAGCGGAGGACAACCATGAAAAGCGATTTCATGATGGCGTTGAATCAGTTATCAGCCGAACGCGGGCTACGCAAGGAACTGGTGCTCAACAAGGTGGAGGTGGCGTTGGCCACCGCGTTCCGCCGGGACAGCGTGGCCGGCGCCAAAAACCTGTCAGTGAAGCTCAACCCTAATACGGGCGACATCAGCATATTCCCGCTGAGGACGGTTGTGGAGGAGGTTGAGGATCCCGAGACCGAGATCGCTTTGGCGGAGGCATTGAAGCTCATTCCGACGGCGCAGGTTGACACGGAGATTCCGGAATCGGAAGAAGTCTCGTATGACACCAGCCGGATTTCCGCGCAGACGGCGCGTCAGGTGCTCATGCAGGGATTGCGCGAGGCGGAAAGGGAGAAGACTTTCGAGGAATATTCAGGCTACCAGGGCGAGATAATCAGCGGCAGCGTCGAGAGCATTGAGAAGGGCCCGACCGTATTCATCAATCTGAACCCCCACCAGGCCCAGAACCAGAATCGGGCCCGGGGAATCATGCGGCCCGACAACCAGGTCGGAAACGAAAGGTATCGGAAGGGCCAGAACCTCAAGGTGCTGCTGGTGGAAGTCCAGCAGACGACGCGGGGCCCGGAGGTTGTGGTCAGCCGGTCGCACCGGGATCTGCTGCGCCGACTGATGGAGGCGGAGGTGCCTGAGATCAGCAACGGCACGGTGGAAATCCGCGCGATAGCCCGGGATCCCGGCATACGCAGCAAGGTTGCGGTCTCGTCGCACCAGGAGGGCGTTGACCCGGTGGGCTCCTGCATCGGATTGCGGGGCAACCGGATCCAGAGCATCGTCAATGAGTTGCAGGGCGAGAAGATCGACGTGATCGAGTGGGACTCAAACCCGCAGGTACTGATTGCGCGCGCGCTCAGCCCCGCGGACGTTGGAGCCGTGGAACTCGAGACGGATGAACGCACGGCGTACGTGGTGGTTCCCGAAAGCCAGATGTCGTTGGCCATCGGCAGGGACGGACAGAACGCGAAATTGGCAGCCAAGCTAACCGGTTGGCGGCTGGACATCAAGAACGTTGAGCAGTGGGAAGCCCTGAGGGCCGTACGTGCCGCCGAGGCGGAGCGCATCGCGGCGGAAGAGGCGGCCGCCGCCGCTGCCCGCGCTGAGGCCGAGGCCGCGGCGCGCGCCGAAGCCGAAGCGGCCGCACTGGCCGAAGCCGAGGCCCAGGCGGGTACCGCCGAATCCGAGCCCGAGGTTGAGGTGATGCCGGTTGCGGAAGCTGCCGAGGCGGCCATCGTGGAAACCGGCCTGGTCATGCAGCCTCCCGAAGAGGTTGAGGCGGTCGAGGAACCGGAAGTCGAGGAGGCGGTGGCGGTGTCGGAGGCTCCGGCAGCGATCGTTGAGGAGGCGGCGCCCGTCGTGGAGCCCGTTGCAGCGGAACCGGAGCCCGAGCCGGAACCGGATTACGACGAAGAAGCGCTGCTGGCCGAACTGATGGCGGAAGAGGAAGCAGCCATGGCCGCGCAGGAAGCCGAGCTTGAGGCCGAACCGGTTGGCCTGAGCGTCGATGCGCTGGACACACTGACGTTGAATGACGTTATGGAGGAGGAGGACGACGAAGAGGACGAGGAAGACCTCGAGCTTGAGGAAGAGTTGCTTGACGAGGAAATGAGCGACCTGCTGGCGGGACTGCCCAACCTGGCGCCCGACGCCGGAAAGATACGGTTCGCCGAGGACATCGTGGGCGACTTCAGGGGCGGCTCCGGACGCAGGCGTCGCGGCGGGGGCAACCGGCGAGGTGGCAATGTACCCGGCGCACGCGGTCCCGGGCCCCGGCGGCGATAGAGATCGGGATTGGAACAGGCAAGACTCGATACTGGAACCAGGTAACCGGAATTCCGCGAAAACGACACATACCGGAACGCAGCTGCATCGCCTGCGGCCAGAAGGGGCCCAAAGGCGGGTTGGTGCGCATCGTCCGCACGCCGGATGGTCCGGTGTTGCCGGATCCCACCGGACGCGCCAACGGGCGTGGCGCCTACCTGTGCAACCGGGTGGCGTGCTGGGAGCGTGGCCTTGCCAAACGAGCGCTGGGACGTAGCCTCCGAGTCCAGATCTCGGATGCCGACCTGGACGCGCTGCAGAACTATTACATTGAGATTATTCAAACCGGCGGACTTGAAAGCGGGATGGGTGAGGAAACTCACGCATCGCTGCGGGCACGCAGCTAACCCATCGCGTTCCGCGAGACCGGGTGGATTGATCGGCACGAGGAGGTGTTATTTATGGTAACTCAGCAACGCACCGCAGGTCCCAGGCGGGCCCGGCGCGGCGAACCCCGTCGGAGCACCCCTCGCGCCCTAGTACTGCCGGAAACCCTGACGGTCAAGGAACTGGCTGAGCTCCTGGACCAGTCGCCCGTTGATGTGATCAAGCAGCTGATGCGGCACGGGATCATGGTGGCCGTGAACCAGGTGATCGACCACCAGGTGGCAACGGTGGCCGCCGCTGCCTACGGCGTGAGGACGAGACTGGCGGAGGAGACCGAGGATACTTCCGCGATCAACGCCGGAGGACCGGATGAAGACCAAGGGTTGATGGAGAGCCGGCCGCCCGTGATAACGATCCTGGGCCATGTTGACCACGGAAAAACCAGCCTTCTGGACTATATTCGGGAAACGTCGGTGGTGGAAAAGGAAGCGGGAGGGATCACCCAGCATATCGGCGCGTACCAGGTCGCGCGGGATGGACATCCGATAACTTTCCTGGACACTCCCGGACACGCGGCGTTCACGGCGATCCGTTCGCGCGGCGCGCGGGTGACGGATATCGCGGTGCTCGTGGTGGCGGCCGATGACGGGATCATGCCGCAGACCGACGAGGCGATCAACCACGCGAAAGCGGCGGAGGTACCCATCGTGGTGGCCATCAACAAGATGGACCTGCCCGGCGCCCAACCCGACGTGGTAAAGCGCCAACTCAGCGAACGGAACCTGCTGGTGGAAGAATGGGGCGGCGACGTCATCGCAGTTCCTGTTTCCGCTCAAACCGGTGAGGGGATCGACGATCTGCTGGAAAACCTGACGGTGCTGTCCGAGATCATGGAACTGAAGGCGAACCCCAACCGGGACGCCGCCGGTGTGATCGTGGAGGCAACGCTGGATCGCCGCCGCGGCCCGACCGCCACGGTGCTGGTGCAGACCGGCACGTTGAAGGTCGGAGAGCATATCGTCGCCGGCGGCGCCTGGGGCAGGGTACGCGCCATCACCAACGAGCGGGGCGAAACGATGGACTGCATTACTCCCGGCACGCCGGGCGTCGTCATCGGGCTGAACGCCACGCCCGAGGCCGGAGATATCCTGAAGGTGGTGCGCGACGAGCGGACGGCCCGCCAGACGGCCACCCGACACGGGCAGCGAAGCAGCACCGGCAACCTGGATACGGTGCTGACCCTGGACAGCGTGGTGAAACAGATCGACGCCGGCGACGTGAAGGAACTGGTCCTGGTGCTGAAGGCGGACGTGCAGGGCAGCGTGGAGGCCGTGGTGCAGTCGGTGGAGAAGCTGTCGGACGGCGACGTGAAAGCACGGGTCATCCACTCAGGATCCGGCGCGGTCAGCGACTCCGACGTGCAACTGGCCGCGGCGTCGGGAGGAATCATCCTGGCGTTCAACGTGGGGTTTGAGATTGGAGCGGAGCGGACGGCCGAGCGCCTGGGCGTGGAGGTCCGCCAGTACCAGATCATCTATAGGCTGCTGGAGGATGTGGAGCAGGCATTGCACGGCATGCTCGAGCCCGAGTTCCAGGAGGTTGTGGTCGGTCGGGCCGAGGTTCGGGAGATATTCCCGGGACGCCGGGGCCTGCGCATCGCGGGCTGCCGCGTGCTGGACGGCCGCATCACCCGCCAGGGCGCCGTGAGAGTAATGCGCGAGGACGATGTGGTGGTCGAGACCCAGATGGAGAGCCTGCGGCATTTCAGGGACGAGGTCAACCAGGCGACGGCTGGCACCGAGTGCGGCATAGTCCTGGACTCGTTCAACGATTACGAGGAAGGCGACATCATCGTGTCCTATCGCATGGAAAGGGTGAGCTGATCCCGGATCTTTGAGTCCCTGATTCCGGTAACGGGATAGCGGCGAGTTTCCGCGTGGTCCGCGGACCGCCGCGCTTTGGATTGAGGCAGATATGGCCGATCGGCGTCGCATTGAACGGGTGAACGGGCTACTGCGGGAGGAAATCTCCGGCCTGATCGCCTCGCAGGTCAACGATCCACGGCTGAGGGGGCTCGTGACCATCACGCAGGTGCGCACGGCGTCGGACCTCAGGACCGCCCGGGTGTACGTCAGCGTGATGGGCGATGAGGCCGTCCGGCAGGAGGCCCTGGCGGGGATCCAATCGTCGGCCACATTCCTGCGTCGTGAGCTGCGCGACAAGGTGTCGCTCCGGTACATACCGTTCCTGAGGTTCGTGCTGGATGACGCGATGGTGGAGGCCGACCGCCTGATGCGCATCATTGATGAGCTGGAGGCGCCCGATGCAACGGAGAGCGGCGGCCTGGCAGCATCGACCGGGCAGGGGTAGTTGATGGCGCCCCGCCGACGGGCCGAGCCGACGGTTCATGGCTTCCTGAACCTGTACAAACCCGCCGGCATAACCTCCATGGAGGCGCTGCGGAGGGTCAAGCGGATCGCCGGCCAGCGCAGGAAGGTAGGACACGCGGGGACCCTGGATCCGCTGGCGGAGGGGGTGCTGCCGATCTGCTTCGGCCAGGCCACGCGGCTGATGGAACAGGTGGTATCGGGCAGGAAACGATATCGCATGACGGTACGGCTTGGCGCACGGAGCACGACGTACGACGCGGAAGGGGATATCGAGGAAATCGCCACACCCGGTTCGCTAACGAAGAGCGACATCGCATCAGCGCTGGCCGGATTCGTCGGGATGATCGAACAGGTACCGCCGATGTACAGCGCGCTCAAGGTGGATGGCCGCCGGTTGTACGAACTGGCCCGTTCCGGCAAGGAAGTCGAGAGGGCGCCCCGCCTGGTGGAGATCCACGCGGTCCACATCGACGGGATCGACCTGCCATTTCTGAATCTGACCGTTGATTGCGGCCGAGGCACCTATTTGCGATCACTGGCCCACGACCTTGGGCAAGCGCTGGGTGTCGGCGGTTATGTAACGGAGTTGGCCAGGCTGTCCTGCGGGCAATTCAAAGCGGAGGACGGCATCACGCCGGATTCGCTGGAAGCTGCGGCCGCCGGAGGCGACTGGAAGGCGCATCTCCACCCGGTGGACTGGGCGTTAAGGCATTTTAGCGCCATCAGGGTCGGCCGAACGGAGGAGGCTGCCATCAAAAACGGCCAGGCCATCCGTTATGAGCCGGAGGAGCGTCCGACTGATCAGTCCGCGACGGTCCGGGCGTACAGTGTGGATGGAGTCTTCCTGGCGATCCTGGAGTTCCGGGACGAGACCGGGCTGTGGCAGCCGACGAGAGTATTCAACAGCGGGGAAATCTCGCCGCACGCTCCGGATGCGACCGTGGGCCGGAGTTGGGGCGAAAGGGATCGTGGCTGATGAATGCCGCGGATGCGACGTGCGATGCGTGCAGCCGAGCGCTGGGGCGGTCGAGCTTCACGTTCCGCCCGCCCGGCGGGGCGGATGGCGTGACCAAGTGCCTCAGGTGCGCCGTGCGCCACTGGCCGATGCTGCGGCGTTCGTTGATCGCAAGCCTGGTGGTAGGGACTGCGCTGACCGCGTTGAATCAGGGCGACGCCATCATTACGGGACAACTGTCAGGGGCGCTGGCGTGGAAGATCCCGCTGACGTACTGTGTTCCCTTCCTGGTGGCAACCTACGGGGCGTTGTCCAACAGCCGCAACTGACCTGGCGCATCGGAAATGGCGCGCCCTCCGGCCGAGGACGCGCCATCTGGGACTTGGGTGTTTGCGAGCCTAGAACTGGCGCAGGACTTCGACGACGCGGCCGCGAACCTCAACGTTGTCGGCGTCAGCGTAGATTGGGTCCATGGTGCTGTTGGCCGGCTGCAAGCGGACGCGGCTGCCTTCCCGGTAAAACTTCTTTAGCGTGGCTTCCTCTTCCTCTTTCAGCCAGGCCACGACCATCTCACCGTTCTGGGCGGTGCTGGTGGGCGTGATGACCACCACGTCGCCGTCGTCGATGAGGGCGTCGATCATGGATGTGCCCTTCACGGACAGGGCGAAAAGGGTGCCGTGGTTCTTTTTGAGTTCGGGGCGCACTTCGACGATGTCGAACTCGGCGGCGGCAGCGGCTCCTTCCGAGGAAAAGGCGGGAATTGGTTCGCCGGCTGCGATGGAGCCGACGATCTGGACACGGCTGGAGCCGGCGTTGACGGGCAGGCCGGTTTCGTCGAGGAGCTCAATGCCCCTTGCGATCTCGGAACGGCGCTTGAGATAGCCGTAGCGTTCGAGCAACCTGAGGTTGTAGTCCACGACGGAGGTGCTGCTGATCTCGCAACCGCGCTGGATGTCGCGAACGGTGGGGGGCATGCCGTTTTCTTCGAGGAACTGTTCGATGTAGGCGAGGATGCGCTGCTGGCGTTCGCGCAATGGTCGTTTCGTGGTCATAGGCGGGTACCTCCGGGACGGGATTAGCCGTTCCATTGTGCGGAAATTTTGTTCGTTGCGAACATAATACCCGTAAACCGCAGAACTGTCAACGAGAGGGATGACTCAATGGGGGTACTTCGCTGTTCGATCGTTTTAGATTGCAGCGGTAGAGTGCGTTCAGATCGCGAAGGATTTCGTCCCCATGTTTTCGCTGTTCCGGCAGTGGCGTTTCGTGCCCTCTGGATGGCAACAGCCACCGATGAAACCCAGGGATTCGGCGATTGAGTCTTTGCACTGAGTTGCCGGGAGCGTGATGCGAGATTACGCCTGGGCAACCGGTCATCCGCGCCGGCGCAGCTCTGCTTCCAGCTGGCGCACCCTTTCTTCCGCCTGCTGGCGCAACCGGCGCTCCGACTCCAGGCTTGGGATGTAGTCTTCGGTGGTGGGGTCATACCAATCCAGCCGTCCCTGCCGCCAACAGAGGTACAGCCCCAGGGTTTCGCTGTATCCCCGCAGTTCTCCGTCGGATAGTTCGTCCACGATGATTGGGTGGTACCGGCCGTCGACCAGGCGGTCGCCAGCCAGCCGGGCGCCGTGAAACTCGCCGGTCTCGTCAAAGCGCCAGTATTCCCGTATCCCCAGGCTTGCGTAGAAGTCGGGTTTGACTTCAATGTCAGTACGCCAGGTGTGGCGGGAGGCGACCTCCAGCGTCAGTTCCGGCGGCTTGCCCTGGAGCGACACCACGTAGCCGTTGTTGGCCTCGTACAGATCAGGGTCGGCGTCGAAGGCCACCAGCAGGTCGGGATAACGCATGGGACCACCAGGCACGGCGCAGATGTAACGTTCGCCGGATACGATGGTGGTGTCCGGATAGGCCAGGTGGGTTTTGAGGCGGCCAACGTTGCCGTTTTCAGCCAGGTGCTTGAAACTGGTCATGTCGTCGGGATGCTTCTCGGGGATGTCGGGCAGGCGAAAATCCGGCGGATTTTGTGGAGCCGTCTGGGCGGTGTGGCGGCTGGTCATGGGTTGCCTCCCGTGGGAGTTGGTGGTTGCGCCATTGTGGGTAGGTGGTTGGGCCGGTGTCAACGAAATGGAGCGCGGTCAAGCGTTGCCCGTTCCGCAGTCCCGATTGGAGGAGTGAAATCGCCTCTGACTCAATCGACCGGCCTGGAGGGTGCGGATGGCAACAATAAGGCCGACGAGAAATGACCGCCGGCCCTGTTTCGGGTTCGAGTTTGCGGGTGCGTGTAATTGCGCGCGGCGATCACTCCGCGGATGCGCGGTTGAGGGCGGCGGCGAGTCGCGCCTTTCTGCGGGAAGCGTTGTTCTTGTGCAGTACGCCCTTGCGGGCCGCGATGTCCAACTGGCGCATGGCTCGGCGCACCTCTGCCTCGCTTTCGGGCGCGCCGGAGGCCACGGCCCGGCGGGCCTTTACGATGGCGGTGCGGGTGGCGCGTCGCACGCTGAGGTTGCGGGCGTAACGTTTCACTGATTTGCGGTGGGCCTTTTGAGCAGGCAAGAGGATGCTCCTGTGAACTGGAATTGGGGGGAAATGTTATCAGAGGGCGGGCAAAATGTCATCTGTCGGTTGACAAGGTTCGCCACGTTGCGGACAATTGTAGGGCACAATCCGACGCGATTCGTCGGCCCACCAAAGGGCCCAACCGTCACATCGTTCCGAATCGCGCGCGTCAACTCGCCGAGTCCGGAGGATTCCCGCAATGCCTGAAAAGCAACTGATTTTTGATGAGGACGCCCGACAGAGCCTGATGAGCGGCGTGGACCAGCTGGGTCGCGTGGTCGCTCTCACGTTGGGTCCCAGCGGTAGGAACGTAATATTGGGTCGCGTGTGGACGCTGCCTGTAGTGTGCAGCGACGGCGTCACCATCGCCAAGGAAGTCCAGCTGCCCGACCCATACGAGAACATGGGCGCGCAGGTGGTCAAAGAGGCCGCCGCGAAAACCAACGACATCGTGGGCGACGGCACGACTACATCGGTGGTTCTGGCCCGTTCCATCATCAAGGGCGGGTTCATGAACGTGGCCGCCGGAGCCAATCCCCTGGCGCTCAAATCCGGCATTGACCAGGCAGTGGGCGCCGTCAGCGACCACATCAGCTCGCAGGCGGTGGCCGTCGAAAGTCGGGAGCAGGTGGCGCGCGTCGCGGCCCTGTCCGCCCATGAAGAGCAGATCGCCGAACTGATCGCCGACGCCATGGACAAGGTTGGCCGTGAGGGCATCATCACCGTGGAGGAGAGTCGCGGGCTGACCGATGAGCTGGACGTGGTGGAAGGCATGCGCCTCGACCGCGGTTACCTGTCGCCGCACTTCATCACCGACACGGACCGCATGGAAGTGTCGCTGGATGAGCCCCTGTTTCTGCTGACCGACCAGAAACTTTCGGCCGCGGCCGACGTGGTGCCGGCGCTGGAAGCGGTGGCGCAGGGAGGCCGGCGTCCCCTGGTGATAATCGCCGAGGACATTGAGGGAGAGGCCCTGGCGACGCTGGTGGTGAACAGGCTGAGAGGGACCGTGAGCAGCCTGGCAGTCAAAGCCCCTGGATTCGGTGAGCGCCGCAAGGCCCTGCTGCAGGACCTGGCCATCGTTACGGGCGGCACGGTCATCACCAACGATGCGGGTATGCGTCTTGAGGACATCCAGATGGAGCACCTTGGCTCCGCCCGGCGCGTCCTGGCGACGAAGGATGAAACCACCATCGTGGAGGGCCGCGGGCACGAGGACGACATCGCGGGCCGCGTCGCCGAGCTGCGGGTTCAGATCGAGGAGACGACGTCGGACTACGACCGCGAGAAGCTGCAGGAACGGCTGGCCAACCTGGCCGGCGGGGTCGCGGTAATCAAGGTGGGCGCGGCCACGGAGCCGGAACTCAACGAGCGGAAGAGCCGCACCGAGGATGCGCTGGCGTCCACGCGGGCCGCGGTGGAGGAAGGCGTCATTCCCGGCGGCGGCGTGACGCTGCTGCGGGCGCAGGCCGCCCTTGACAAAATGATTGAACAAGCCACGGGCGACGTGGCCGTGGGGATGCGCCTGGTGCACAATGCGCTGGAAGCCCCGCTCACAACCATCGCCCAGAACGCCGGCTACAAGGGCGAGGTAGTGGTTGAACACGTCCGGAACGGCGAGGGCGACTACGGCTTCGACGCCGATCGTGGCGAGTACACTGCCGTGGTGGCGCGGGGGATCATCGACCCGGCGAAGGTCACCAGGTCTGCCCTGCAAAACGCGGGCTCGGTCGCCGGCATGTTGCTGACCACGCAGGCCGTCGTGACCGAGATCCCGAAGTACGAGCCGCTGCCGGCCGACATCCAGGACTTCATGCACGACTAATCCCACATACGGGGATTATCCAGCCCGCCGTAGCACCGATTCAATCGGCGCGGCGGGCGCGTCGTTTTTGAATCCGCATGAAAGCCGACCCCTCGGAATCCAAAGGCGTTCTTAGTCGCAGCGCCATCAACGCCCGGCTGATGGACGATCCGCCGCTGGTGGCCGACTACCGGGACCTGGATCGGCAGCTGCAACCCAACGGATTCGACGTGACGGTCCGATCCGTGGCGGCGTACTCAACCAGTTCAACCGCCGGAAGCATGGGCATTGCTGACGAGGACCGACGGCTTCCGGACAGGGATGAGTTGGCATTTGGCGACGAGGGCTGGCTTGAGCTCCAGCGTGGCCCCTATCTGCTGACCTTCAACGAGATCGTCAACCTGCCCCGACACATAATGGCGCTGGCCCGGCCCAGGTCCAGCCTGCTGCGGTCAGGAGTCGCCATCCACACGGCGGTATGGGATGCGGGATACTCCGGTCGCTCGCAGGCTCTGATGACCGTTCACCACCCGATGGGGTTCAGAATTCAACGCGACGCACGGGTCGCGCAGTTGGTGTTCATTTACCTGGACTCCGGCGATGCACAAGGCTATACCGGGCGTTACCAGCACGAAAACCTGTGAGCACCTCGCAGAACCACGACGCGAATGTTGAGCCGGCCCGCCAGGCTGTCGAGCGGTTGGCGCGGGAGGCAGGGTTCGATCTGGTCGCGATCACCCACGCCGAGGCGTTCGACGAAGATCGGGGGATAGCGCTGCGGCGAATTGACGACGGACTGATGGACGGTCTGCCGTGGTTCACCAGGCAGCGCGTCGAGCACGGGACCAACCCTGAGTACCTGCTAGCGGGCGCGCGCTCGATAATTTCGCTGGGCCTGAACTACTACCCGGGTCCGGACGAGGAAAGGGACAGCGGAACCGGTCTGGTCGCCAGATACGCTCGGGGGCGGGACTA
Organism: Dehalococcoidia bacterium; assembly: GCA_022823105.1. GTDB lineage: Bacteria > Chloroflexota > Dehalococcoidia > Lucifugimonadales > UBA3495 > Bin87. The sequence goes on along the minus strand of JAJDXU010000363.1, from coordinate 10,876 downwards.
CCACAGGCTCATGAAACGACGGATGCGCCGCCTGGTTATCGCAATGTCCACGCATCCCTCGCTGGGACGGGTGGACGAGAGCCTCAAGGCCCGCTGGTTTGTGGACGATGGGCCGATGCTGGACCGGGCCGCCGCGGTGCGGTCAGGGCTGGGATGGTTTGGCAAGAACGGCAATGTGCTGAACCCGACCTTTGGCTCGTGGCTGCTGCTGGGACAGATCATCACGAACCTGGAGCTGGAACCAGACCCGAGGTTGTCCAAGACCTGCGGGGAATGCACCCGTTGCATCCCGTCGTGTCCCACGGATGCGATTGTGGCCCCCTACGTGGTGGACAACCGCCGGTGCATCAGTTACCTGACCATCGAACACAAGGGAACCATACCTCGAGAACTGCGGCCGGCAATGGGCGCCTGGGTTTTCGGGTGCGACATCTGCCAGGAAGTGTGTCCGGTCAACCGCAAGGCCAAAGCGACGGGCGATCCCAACTTCGGCCGGCGCGATCTGACGACGCTGGACCTGGTCGAGTTGCTGGACATGACTGAAGGGGAGTTTCGCCAGCGATTCGCGGGAACGCCTCTGATGCGGGCCAAGTGGCGAGGCATGCAGCGCAATGCATGCGTTGCGCTGGGCAACCTGGGGGACGAGTCCGCGATTCCTGCCCTTGCCCGGGCCCTGGCGGCTGGCGACTCATTGGTCAAACAGCATGCCGCCTGGGCGTTGGGCCGTATCGGCGGGAACGAAGCTCGCACCGCGCTCCGGTCAGCTTCCGGCGCCGAACAGGATGCGGCGGTCAACGCCGAGATCAGTCTGGCGCTGGACGAGATGCGCGCAGGCTAGTCGTTGTCGTGCCTGGGGGAGTTGTCAGGGCCGGCGCTGGGACGGTTGCGGCTCCTGGCGCCGGAGCGCCGGGCACGCCCGTTGGAACGATTCCGCCCGGCGTCGAGCGGCGGTCGATCGACCGCGGCCTGTTCGTCGACGGAGGCAGTTTCTCCGTCAGTGCGCTCGGAACCTGTGGGGGCACGCACGGGCCGGGTCCTTGACGACCTCGCGGGGTCTCGCTCCGCGTTGCGGCGTCGGCGTTCCCGCTGGGAATTGGCGCGCTCGGCTTCCGCTGCCAGTTCGACATCGACCTTGCGGAGAGCCGCTTCGCGCCCGTCCCGCAACTTGAGCATCTCCGTTTCGAGGAGGAAGAAATCGCCCTTGGAAAGGAGGTGCAGGTTGCCCTGGAACGCCATGTGCCAATCCTCAGGCGCCCATTTCCGGAGGTATTCCAGGCGGTAGGCGATGAGGCCGGCTTCGATGTACTGCTCGCTGGGGAGAATGACGTCGGGTTTGATCTTGATGCGATAGGGCCAGGCGGTTTTACCCTCCTTGATCCAGGGTGTGGACCTGACCTCCTCGTATGATCTGGTAACGGTGGCGGTGGCCGTGAATACCCGTTCGCCGCTGACGTAGTAGATGACGCGGTCGCCGGGTTCAACCCTCTGCACTTTGCGTCGATATTCGGCCTTCAGGCCCTGCTCAGTAAAGCCCAGTTGCTGGGTGATCTCGAAATTCTGCCTGTTGCAATTAATCATCCAGAAGTTATGCGGCATATCTGAATCCCGGTATTGGATCGCACATCCGGAAACTGAGCCCATTTTAGCACAAGGACTGCGTGTGCCCGCTGGATTGAGACTGACCACGCAGCGAAACCACGCCGCGGCGGCGCCACGACAATTGTCGGGCGACGAGTAATGTTGTACCATCCTTGGGCCGATAAACCGACAAAACGATCACCGGGAGTGAATGTATGGCCAGCAACGCAAACCGCGAACGCGACATCGCAATTGTCGGGGTCGCCGAGTCCGACGTGATGGGAACGGTGCCCGACAAGTCGTCGCTCCAGCACCACGCGGAGGCGGCGCACAACGCGCTGGAGGACGCCGGCCTGTCGATGTCGGACGTTGACGGCCTGATGACCGCCGGATTCAGCACACTGGTGACGGCGGAGTATTTCGGGTTGCAGCCGTCCTTCACCGATAATACATCCGTAGGCGGATCGTCCTTCGTGATCCACGTGGCGCACGCCGCGGCCGCGATCCGGGCGGGGTATTGCGACACGGTGCTGATCACACACGGGCAGGCTGGCCGTTCCACCCGCGTGCCGGTGCCGCCGGACCGGAACCTCCCGGTGGCCCAGTATGAGACGCCGTACGGGATGATCGGACAGCCGATCAACTACGCCATGGCGTGCACCCGCTACATGCACGAGTACGGCGAGGAGCGGACGCGGCAGGCGCTGGCGGAGATCGCGGTGTCGACGCGCAAATGGGCCAACCTGAACCCGGTGGCGTACATGCACGAAACACCAATGTCGTTTGACGACTACCACAACTCCCGTTGGGTCGCCTGGCCGTTCCACCTGTTCGACTGCTGCCTGGTCACCGACTCCGGCGCCGCCATCATCGTCACCACGGCGGAGAAGGCGCGAAACTGCCGAAAAGAACCGGTATGGGTGTTGGGCGCCGCGGAGGGCCATGACCACAATCTGATCAGTTTCATGCCCGACCACACGTCCACTTGGTCCAGGGAGACCGGGCCCCGGTCCCTGGAGCGGGCTGGCCTCACCCACGACGACATCGACCACACCATGATCTACGACTCATTCACCTATACGACGCTGGTGACCATCGAGGGTCTGGGGTTCTGTGGTCGCGGAGAGGGCCCTGACTTCGTTGCGGACCAACGAACGGCGCCCGGCGGGGAATTTCCCCTGAACACCAACGGCGGCGGGCTTTCCTACTCGCACCCGGGAATGTACGGGAGCTTCCTGCTGGTTGAAGCAGTACGGCAGTTGCGCGGGGAGTGCGGCGACCGGCAGGTGCACCGCAAGGGTTCCGCCGACGAGCCGGCCCGCACCAGCATCGTGAACGGCACCGGCGGCTCCCTGTCTTCAACCGGAACGGTGGTGCTGGCAACCGGCTAGGAGCGCGATGGGCCGGCGGCTGTTGTACAATGGAGCCGCTGAAAAGTATCGGTGAACGCTATTGGATAGCGTATTACCTGGTGTACGCCATCACGGTGGGCGTCGGACTCTGGCGATACCAGCCATGGCAACAGTCGGGCAACGACGAGTTGTACGCGCAGGTCGCGATATTTGCCCTGGCTGCCGGCGTTGCTTTGCTGGCGGCAATCCTTATGGAGGTAACTGGTCGCATGGTGCTGCTGATTCCCGCTGCGTGGAACAAAGCGAAAGAGATCGGCCGGAAAGAGGGTCGCGTCGAAGGGCGCAAAGAAGGACGCGAAGAAGAACGCCAGCGCATCCTCGACCAGGTTGCCCAGTTGGGCGACGAGGTTCCGCCCGAAGTGCTCAACATCCTGAGGGGCGAACCCAACGTCAATGGCCGAGCGGATTGAAAATGGGGTTGGAGCACGGTCGTCGGGAAGTATGTGAACAGAACCGTATCGAAGGGTTCCAGCAGGGCTACAAAGACGGCGTCGAGCACGGCAGGATCGAAGAACGTCAGCGTGTAATCCAGGCGCTGGCGTTGTTGGAGCCACGCACCGGCGGTTCCATCCAGATCGCCCTGGCTCCATCGGAATACCCGCAACTCCTACTTGGTGAAATTAACTAGGCAACATGGACACAGTAATCATAGGCCTGCCTCAATCCGGCAAAACCACTCTTTTCAACGCGCTCACGCTGGGCAAGTCGGACGCCAGCGGAGCGTCGGGATCAGCCACCGAAATGCACATGGGCGTGGTCAAGGTTCCCGACCCGCGCCTGGACAAATTGGCCGACATATTCCACCCCAGGAAAAAGGTGAATGCGGAAATCCGATACATCGACCTTCCGGGGCCCGAGTCGATGGCAAAATCCCAGGGCATCAGCGGGAAGTACCGGAACATCCTCCAGTCGGCCACCGCCTTTCTGCTGGTGGTTCGCGCGTTCACCAACGATGCGGTGCCCCATCCCACCGGCGAGGTGAATCCGGGCCAAGACCTGGAGACCATGCTCAACGAGCTGACATTCGCCGACCTGGAAATGCTGGAACGCGCGTCCGCTCGCCTGGCCGACCAGGTAAACAAGACCAAGCCCGCCGAGCGTCCCGCGGTGGTCCGGCACAAGGAGGCCGTTGAGAAAGCCCGGTTGGGGTTGGAACAGGGCGTCCCCGCAAGGCTGCAAAGCTTCACAGACTCCGAACGGGCGATGTTGGCCAACTACCAGCTGCTGACCGACAAGCAGATCATCGCCGTGTTCAACACCGACGAGGGCGCAGAGGACATCTGCATGGACCGCCTCGGCCTCGGCGAGGACGTGTTGCGCGGCGTCGGCGAAGTGTGCATCAGCGCGCGAATAGAGGCCGAGTTGGGCATGATGGACGAGGAAGAGGCTGCCGAGTTCAGGGCGGACCTTGAGCTGGGGGATGCCGCCACGGACCAGGTGATCAACGCCAGCTACGATACGCTGGGCCTGGTGTCGTTCCTCACCGTAGGGGACGACGAGGTTCGGGCGTGGAGCGTGCCGGGCGGGATGCCCGCAGTGGACGCGGCCGGCGTGATTCACACCGACTTCACCCGTGGATTCATTCGCGCCGAGGTGATCGCTTACGAGGACTTTTCCGCGTGCGGGAGCATTGCCCAGGGCCGGAAAGAGGGCCTGCTGCGGTCCGAGGGCAAAACCTACCCGGTGCGTGATGGGGATATCATCAACTTCCTGGTCAACACCTGATGATCGATATACGCCTGTACCGTTCCAGGGACTACGAGGCCGTCCGCGAAATTTTCAGCCACGCGCAGGACGACTTTGTCCAGAGCTACCTGCATTCCGACGAGGATCGCCAGGATTACAACGAATACGTGATAGGGGCGCTGGCCCGGGATCTGGCCGATATTGAGCGCAGCTACCTGCAGCATCCCGGCAGCAACTTCTGGGTGGCGGTGCAGGATGGCGAGACGGTGGGCTGCATCGGGGCGTACCAGCGCGACGGCGAAGAGGCGGAGATTCGACGCCTGGCGGTGCTGCGCGACGCACGACGCCTGGGCATCGCCTCCCAACTGCTGGATCATGCGGAGGCATTCTGCCGCGACTATGGCTACCTGCGGACCATCGCGTGGACTTATAACCACATGCCGGGAGCGATCGCCTTCCTGCGCCGCCGGGGTTACCGACAGGTGGAGGAACACGCCTTCCCCCATACCAGCCTGACGCTGTACCTGTATGCCCAGGACCTCCAGCCGGCGACCGATGAATCGACCCCGGCGCCTGCCCGACAATCGTAATGAACTTGACAAAATCGGTTATTGCAAGTAGTTTAGGTAACGATTAACAACCGGATACGCTGCTGGAACCCTTATCCAGACAGGCGGAGGGAACGGCCCTGTGAAGCCTGGCAACCAATCCTGCTCACCCTGCGGGATCAGGTGCTAATTCCGGCGTCCCGCGCATCGCACCGCGTTTGCGGCGTGGGTGTGGCGGTATGACGAAAGATGAGGGGAGAACTGTATTGATGGGCTCTCCCGGCGTGGGTGGCCCTTCTTTTTTGCCCCTGTCGATCACGACGATTTCGCCTCCTTCGCTACGAGCATCGAAACTGCGCAGCGTGTCCCCCAAACACACCGGGTAACTGGTGCCATGAGTGAAATCCGACCTATCAACTGGACCGGCAGCAGCCTCCAGTTGCTTGACCAGACGCTTTTGCCCCACGAGCAAACGACGGTCACCATCACAGACTACCGGACCGCTTCGGCAGCCATCACCGACATGCGAGTCCGCGGCGCCCCGGCAATCGGCGTTACCGCCGCCTACGCGATGGTGCTGGCGGCAGCCGAGCTACAGTCGCGGGAGCGGGATCATTTCATCGGCGCGCTGCGACAGGCCGGAGCGCATGTCGCCGCGGCCCGGCCCACCGCGGTGAACCTGGGGTGGGCGGTAAGAAGAATGCTGAGGGTCGCGGACGCTGAGCCGGATCCGGGGAGCATCCTGCCCCGCCTGGAGGCGGAGGCGCGGTTGATCCAGGAAGAGGACGAGAGCATCAACCGTCGCATCGGCGAGCACGGCAGGACGCTGATGCCGCCGGACGGCCAGGGCGTTCTCACCCACTGCAATACCGGCGCGCTGGCTACGTCGGCGTATGGGACGGCGCTGGGCGTGATCCGGGCCGGCTGGGAAGCCGGCGGGCGCTTCCGCGTGTTCAACACGGAGACCCGTCCGTGGCTGCAGGGAGCGAGGCTCACGTCGTGGGAGTTCCAGCAACTGGGCATTCCCGCCACGCTGGTCGCCGACTCTGCCGCCGGGATTTTGATGCAGCGAGGCGACGTCTCGTGCGTTATCACGGGAGCGGACCGGGTGGCTGCGAACGGAGACACGGCCAACAAGATCGGGACGTACTCGCTGGCGGTGCTCGCCCACGAGAACGGCATCCCCTTCTACATCGCGGCGCCCACCAGCACCGTTGACCTTGCCATCGAGCACGGCGACCGCATCGCCATCGAGGAACGGCCCGAGCACGAGGTGACGGGATACGGGGGTGTGCCCATCGCGCCGGAGGGAACACCGGCCTACAACCCCGCTTTCGACGTGACGCCGCACCGTTATATTGCCGGGATCGTGACGGAAACGATGGTTTGCCGTCCGCCCTACACAGAAACGCTGAGAATGGCGGTTGACGCCGCCTGAGTTGATATGAGTACACCCGAAATTCAATCCCAGACTCGCCGCCGCATCGCCCGCACCGGGCTGACGGCCCACGATCCGGCCAAGGCGAGTCCCGGCTACACCCTGTACGCCCCACTGTCCGGCAGCGGCGAAGTTTACCTGCTGGACGCCAACGGCGAGGTTGCCCACCAGTGGAACATGCCCTACCCGCCCGGGCTGTACGGCTACCTGCTGCCCAACGGCAACCTGTTCTACGGCGGCAAGGTTCGCGATGACGCGGGCTGGGACCTTTTCGAGGCCATGAAGCGGTTCAAGGGCGGCGTCATGATGGAGGCCGACTGGGACGGCAACATCCTGTGGGAACACCGCGACCCCTACCATCACCACGACGCGCGCCGCACCGAATCCGGCGGCTGCCTGTACATGACCGTCGAGCGGATGGACGACGCGCAGGCCGCTGAAATCAGCGGCGGCCAGCCCGGCACCGACGCCGATGGCATGTACGCCGACGTGCTGGTGGAGGTGGACGCCGACGGCAACCGCATCTGGGAATGGCACGCCGCCGAGCACCTGGACCCCGACCGCCACGTCATCACCTTCAACGATCTGCGAGACGAGTGGAGCCACGGCAACACCATCGTTCCTTTGCCCGTCAGTGTCACATCAGGGGAACGGGTGATGTTCAGCTTCCGCAACATCTCCACCGTCGGCATTATCGACAAGGCCAGCGGCAACATCGAGTGGCAGATCGGCGACGACGTGCTGGCGCAGCAGCACGATCCATCTATGCTGGATAACGGCAACGTCCTCATCTACGACAACGGCTCTCACAGCCGCCACAGCCCGCTGCCAGCGTCCCGGGTTATAGAGGTTAATACGTCGACCAACGAAATCGTGTGGGAGTACCGCGATAACCCGCCGTTCAACTTCTTCAGCGCCTACATCTCCGGCGCGAGGCGCCTGCCCAACGGTAATACCCTGATCACGGAGGGACACTTCGGGCGCATCTTCCAGGTCACGCCCGACGGCGAAGTGGTATGGGAATACATCAATCCGCTCTTCGCCCCCAACGAGCAGGGCTATGTGGTGAACAGCGTCTTCCGCTCCACCCACTATCTGCCCGAGCAGATCCCCAACTTGCGCTGAACCATCCGAACCAACCAAGGAACTCCCAATGCCCAACCATCCCCAGGCTGAAATCGCCATCATCGGCGGCAGCGGACTCTACGAAATCCAGGGTTTCGAGGAAACCGCCGTGGTCGATATCGACACCCCCTACGGCAAGCCCAGCGACCTCATCACCGTTGGCGAACTGCTGGGCGTGCCGGTGGCGTTCCTGCCCAGGCACGGGCGGGGTCACCGCGTCAGCCCGACGGAGCTTCCGTTCCGCGCCAACATCTACGCGCTGAAGACGCTGGGAGTGAAACGCGTCGTGTCGGTGAGCGCCGTGGGCAGCCTCCAGGCTCCGATGGAGCCGCAGCACATGGTGGTGCCCGACCAGTTGATTGACCGGACCCGCTCCTGGCGTCCCAGCACTTTCTTCGAGGATGGTGTCGTCGCTCACATTTCTTTCGCGGACCCGTTCTGCCCCGTGATGAGCAAGGTCCTGGCCGAGGGCGCCCGGGGCCAGGGGATTCCCACCCACCACGGCGCGACGCTGGTGGTGATGGAAGGGCCCGCGTTCTCCACCAAGGCCGAATCCGAAATGTACCGCTCCTGGGGGGGCGACCTGATCGGCATGACCGCGCTGCCAGAGGCCAAGCTGGCCCGCGAAGCCGAGATCTGCTACGCAACCATGGCTTGGGTCACGGACTACGACTGCTGGCACCCTGACCACGACGCCGTGACGGTGGACATGGTCGTTGAAAACCTGATTGCGAACGTGGCCAACAGCCGGATCATCCTGCGCCACATCATGCCGATGCTGGCGGAACTGGGCGCCTGCGAGTGTCAGACGGCCCTGGCCAATTCCATCATCACCGATCGCGCGATGATACCTGCCGAGGTGCGCAGGCGGCTCTATCCCATCGCCGGCAAACACCTTGACCCACCGCCAAACTGAACTGACGCACGATTTAATTTACATGGACGAACAAGATATATAGGATTTCGGGATCGACCCTATAAATCATTTCATCCTGTTCATCCTGTGCATCGATGTGAAAATCAAGGAGGTAACCGAATGCCACGACAGAATCCGGGGGAACCCTACTACCGCGTCGATTCTCCCGAAGCGCTCCAGATGCTCAACGCCGACCCCGACAACACCGTCGTCGTCGACGTTCGTCGCGATGACGAATGGGTGACCGGCCATGCGTCCGGCGCGATCCACATCAACGTCGATGAATTCATGGACCGCGTGGACGAACTTCCCGACGGCAAGAAGCTGCTTTTCATCTGCGCCGCCGGCGTTCGCAGCGGGGTCGCGTGCGAGTACGCATCCGCCCTGGGCATCGATTCGGAACTGCTCTTCAACATCGATGACGGCACGCCGTCGTGGATCGCCGCCGGCAACCCCACGTCCTACGGCAACGACCCGTAACTGGCGAAATTCCCGAAACACTTCAAGAGCGCCATCTTCACGGGCAAGGCCAACCGGGGCTCATATCTCGAGCGCGTGCTTGAGATCCTGGCCCTGTCCCGAGTGGCGCACTGAGAAATCCAAAAACGAGAGGTACAACGATTTGACTGTTCAAAAAACCAAAGGCGACGTGAAGGACCTTTCCCTGGCCGCGGCGGGCGTTGACCGCATCCGCTGGGCCGGCCGTGAAATGCCCGTCGTCAACATGATTACCGAGCGGTTCCAGAGGGAACAGCCGCTGGCCGGCGTCAAGATGGCAGCCTGCCTGCACGTGACCACCGAAACCGCCAACCTGGCCATCGCCCTGAAGGCCGGCGGCGCCGACCTGGTGATCTGCGCCAGCAACCCGCTGAGCACCCAGGACGAGACCGCGGCCGCGCTGGTGCAGGAATATGGCATCCCCACCTACGCCATCAAGGGCGAGGACAACGAGACGTACTACCAGCACATCAACGCCGTGCTCGACCACGCGCCGAATGTCACCATGGACGACGGCGCCGACCTGGTGGGCATCCTGCACAAGGAGCGCAGCGATCTGCTGTCCAACGTCATCGCCGGCACCGAGGAGACCACCACCGGCGTGGTGCGTCTGACCGCCATGGCCGCCGACGGCCAGTTGAAATACCCCATCATCGCCGTCAACGAGGCCGAGACCAAGCACTTCTTTGACAACCGCTACGGGACCGGCCAGAGCACGCTGGACGGCATCACCCGGGCCACCAACATCCTGTGGGCCGGCCGGCGCGTTGTCGTCGGAGGCTACGGCTGGTGCGGCCGCGGCGTAGCGTCCCGGGCCCGCGGCATGGGCGCGCACGTCATCGTGACCGAGGTCAATCCGGTCCGCGCGCTGGAAGCCGTGATGGACGGGTTCCAGGTTATGCCCGGCGTAGAGGCCGCCAGGGTGGGCGAGGTATTCATCACCGTGTCCGGCGGCTGGCACGTGATCGGCAAGCAGCACCTGGAAGTGATGCCCGACGGCGCGATCATCTCCAACAGCGGCCACTTCAACGTCGAGATCGACATTCCGGCGCTGGAAGCCATGTCGGTGAGCCACCGGGAAGTGCGTCCCTTCGTCGAGGAATACGAGACCACGGACGGACGCCACCTGTACCTGCTGGGTGAAGGTCGCCTGATCAACCTGGCCGCTGCCGAGGGCCATCCCTCCGCGGTGATGGACATGAGCTTCGCCAACCAGGCCCTGAGCGCCGAATACCTGGTCAAGAGCTACAAGCAGTTGTCCAACGGCGTCCACGTGGTTCCCCGCGAAATCGACGCCGAGGTGGGCCGCCTCAAGCTCGAAACCATGGGCATCAACATCGATACCCTCACCGCCGAACAGACCGCGTACAACGAGAGCTGGGAAGAAGGCACCTGATCCGCCCAATGCGATCATCGTAGGGGCGAATAATCATTCGCCCCTGCATTGCCAGTAAAGTTTCACCAGGAGGAAACCACCCAATGCCAATCCGATTCATGACTTCGCCCAAGTACCTGCTCACTTCCGAGTCGGTCACCGAAGGGCACCCCGACAAGGTATGCGACCAGATCTCCGACGCCGTGCTGGACGCCGCCTTCAGCGTTGACCCCATGAGCCGCGTCGCCTGCGAAACCGTGGCCGGCAAGAACCTGGTCATGGTCACCGGCGAGATCACCA
>JAJDXU010000079.1 GCA_022823105.1 Dehalococcoidia bacterium | reverse complement strand
GATCTACTACGATTTCCTAACCAGCAGCGAAGCCGGTTTGCGGTTCCTCATCGACGCCGTCGGCGCCGACCACGTGGTCGTCGGCAGCGACTGGCCCTTCGTCGGTTGGGACCCGTCTCCCGGCGGATGGCTGGAGGGCCTCGGTAGCCTGACTCAGGAGGAGAAGGAAAAGGTGGCCTGGCGCAACCTGGAGACTCTGTTGGGGATCTGAGCGCCGTCCTTTTCCTTTTCCCCCGCACAACGCCGCCGCCATCAATCCGGAGCTGACCACATGACCCAACCTGACGACGGCAACGGCATCGCATGGCGTGAATGGAGCCAGGAAGCCTTCGAGGACGCCCGGTCCCAGGGCAAACCGGTGCTGCTTACCTTGGGCGCCACGTGGTGCCATTGGTGCCACGTCATGGACGAAACCTCGTACTCCGACGAGCGCGTCGTCCGCCTCGTCAACTCCGGGTTCATCCCGGTTCGCGTCGACGTGGACCAGCGCCCCGACATTTCCTTCCGCTACAACCAGGGCACCTATCCGTCCGTCGCTTTCCTCACCGGAGAGGGTGAGTTCATCGCCGGTCGTCCCTACACACCTCCGGACGAAATGACCGCCCTCCTGGAGCGCATGGTGAGCGGCGAGTTCGTCCCCGAGACGCCATCCGCGCGCCGTAGCACGCCGTCGTCTGTCAACGGAGGAACCGGTACCTCGTCAGATGCCGTTATGGCCCGGCTGCTCGAACTCTACGACGGGTCATTCGGCGGTTTCGGCGTTGAGCCCAAGCAACCTCCCTGGGAGGCGCTCTCGTTCCTGTCCGCGTGTTACAGCGCGACGGGAGATCGCCAGACCCTCGCGATGATCGAGACCACCCTGCAAGGGATGTGGCATGGCATCTACGACCGGAAAGATCAAGGCTTCTTTCGCTATTCAGTGAGCCGGGACTGGAAAATCCCACACTACGAAAAGATGCTGGTAACCAACGCCAATCTCCTGCTGGCCTACCTGGAGGCCTTCCGGATAACTCGCCGTTCTCTCTATCGGGCTGCGTGCTCCGGCATCCTGGATTACCTGCACCAAACACTGCTCGACCCCGACCGGGGCTTGTTATTTGCCAGCCAGGACGCCGACGAGCCGTTCTACCAATCGTCCTGGAAAGACCGCAACGCGTCGGAACCGCCGCCCGTAGACCGGACGCTGTATGCCGGTTGGAATGCCCTCGCCGCCCGTGCCCTGATCGAAGCCTCGGACGTCCTTGGTAGCCCCGAAAACGGTCGGCTCGCCGCCGATATCCTCGCCAAACTTTGGAACGATAGCTGGACCGACGCCTACGGCCTGCGCCGCCGCGTCAGCGCGGCCGGCGATGCCACGCCCATCCTGATCGACCAGGTTTACCTTCTCAGAGCGTGGCTCGCCCAGTATCAGTCCACGGCGTTACCCGATTCCCTGGTTCGGGCGGTCCAGACTGCCGAAACGATCCAACGACTGTTTGGATCCGCCGACGGCGGATGTTTCGACACCGTCCGCGTCGATTCCTTCGAATCCGGTTTTTTTCGCCGGGAGCAACCGGTGCTCGACAACAGCCTATGGGCAGAATGCCTTTTGGCCCTCCACCACCTGACCGGCGACGACCGATACCGCGAATGGGCTGAGGCTGCCCTGCGTATATTCGAACCCGTGGCGCCTGGACGCAGTTATCTGGGCAACCATGCGTCTCGCCGAATGGAGGAGGATGAGGAGGCCCTGTTTCTGCCCGCGGGTTCGGCTTGGGGTCGCGCCAGCCATTTCCTCGCCCACGGTCCCGTGAGCCTGGTCCTCGTCGGCGATTCGACTGCCTCAGCTTACCGCCGCCTGCACCAAGCCGCGTTGAAAATCCACGCTCCTCACCGGATTGTGCAGCCATTGGATGTGCGTCGGGACGCCGCCCGGATCAGCAATTGGGGTTTCCCCGCCAATGAAAGCCCGGCGTTATACGCCTGCATGGGTGATTTTTGCCTCGCCCCAGTCACGACGCCCGCCGGCGTTCGGGCTATGGCGCGCTCCCACCCCTGGGCTGACCGGTAACGAGCCAGCGTCACAGGGTAGGGTTCAACAACCACGCAAACCAGCCGGAGCATCTTGGCTCTGGTCAGTGCCCTACTCTTCCACTACGATCTCGTCAACGATTGAGGGACCGCCTGTCCCTGCATCACCCTCGAAGGTGATGCTGAGTCCTTGAACGCATTTGGCCCCACGGACGACGCTCGGCCGCAACCGAATTGGTAGCGTCGCCCGCGGTATTGTTCCGGTGAGAGCTTCCCCTCTCGACCGCCCTTATCCATGTCCGTCAATCCGCCGAGCGCACCCAACGGACGTGCGGCGAATGGTCATTTTGGTCGACTACCGCAGCGCGGCAATGACGACGAACAAAGGGAGCCGCCCGAATCGGTTAATCTTCAGTTATATCTTCTCCCGAATCCACACGGAACCCGACGCCCACCTTCACCTGGTACCAATTGGCGCGGCCATCGTCAATGGTTCCCCTGATTTCCCGCACCTCGAACCAGTCCAGGTTCCGGATCGTCTGCGCGGCCCGGGCGATAGCGCCATCGATCGCTTGCTGTACGCTTTCGCTGGACGATCCCACCAGCTCTACTACTTTATACGTGCTTCCAACAGGCATGTTTCACTCCTTGCGATTTTTGAGTAGCAAATCCGTTATTTTTGGTCACGGCGACGTTGTATGATAAGGGTCGCACGCTCATACGGCAATAATCCTCGAACCGTTCTTTCAGCAAGGTTGTCGCCGACCGGAGCCTCAAACCTATCCGGAACCGTACAAAAATCTCGCACGCGTCGCGGCGCCTGTCGTGATAATTCATGAATCGAAGCGAATCTCGTATCCTCACCACCCACACCGGCAGCCTGCCCAGGCCGCCTGATCTGGTATCGATGCTTGGGTCTGTATCCAGAGGTGATGAGGTCGACCAGACTGCCCTGGATGCAGCGGCTCAAGGCGCCGTCGTTGACGTCGTCGCCAACCAACTCGCGGCCGGCGTAGACGTTATCAACAACGGCGAGCAGTCCCGGGTCAGTTTCTCGACCTACGTCACCCAACGCATGTCGGGTTTCGGCGGGGCGTGGACCAGACGCGGACACCGCGACCAGAACGAGTACCCATCTGTCTCGCGTCCCCGGGTAGTCCAGCTGATGCTTGACGTGCCCACCTGCGTCGGACCGCTTTCCTACGACCGACTCGATCTCGTCGACCGGGAGTGCGAGCAGCTTATCGACACAGTCAACTCCTCCCGCCGCCAGCCTGCCGGATTGTTTATGACCGCCGCCTCGCCGGGGATCGTCGCCCTGACTCTGGCGAACCGCTACTACGATAGCCACGAGGACTACGTTTTCGCATTGGCGGAGGAACTGCGCAAAGAGTATGAAACCATCGTGAACCACGGTTTGACGTTGCAGCTCGATTGCCCCGATCTCGCGATGGAGCGCCATGTGTCTTACCAGGACGAGCCGTTGTCGGCGTTCCGTGATTTGGTGTCTCTCCACATCAGAGCCATCAACCACGCCCTGGTCAACATCCCCCGCGACCGGGTCCGCCTCCACGTCTGCTGGGGCAATAGCGAGGGACCCCACATCTACGACGTGCCCCTGGAGGACATCCTGGAACTGCTCTACGAAGCCAACGTCGGTGCATTGGTCATGGAGATGGCCAACCCTCGCCATGCCCACGAGCACCGCGTTTATCGCGACTTCCCGCTGCCCGCTGGATGGCTTCTGGTCGCCGGCGTTATCGACACCAAGACCAACTACGTCGAGCACCCACGCCTCGTCGCCGACCGCGTCATTCAGGCCGTAGCAACCGTCGGAGGCGATCCTACCCGTGTCCTTGCCGGCACGGATTGCGGTTTCGACACCTCCGCCGGCTCCAACCGCGTTGATCCCGGCGTCGTTTGGCTCAAACTGCAAGCCATGCGCGAGGGCGCCGATATCGCCAGCCGTGAATTGTTCTGACCGAGTTCTGCTCCTTTACTCGAATCGATCATCGCCCGTTCCGACTGAAGCCGGTCGCGCGGTTTAGACGCGGCGCACCCAGATATTCGACAGCGCGTGCAAGATCGTGCGTCCATTGCACTCATCGACCGCCGCCGTCAGTTCGTCTATGCGTAGTAGGTCGTCGGCATGACGATATGACGTGATGCCCGTTTGCAGGCCATCCCTGCCCAGAGTGCGGTAGCCGCGGCGTTTCGCGGCACGGCACCAGAGACCAGGACGACTGCGCTCGTTATCACGAAGCGCTCAATCGGTCGGTGTGTTCGCCGCGTCTGCCGCCCGCATCTTGCTGTTGTTGCTGCTTCCACACATGGATCCCGGCGACGGTCCTCTGAATTCGGCGGACGATACATTTACCAATCGGGAAACCCTGGAGCGCCTCCGCGCTGTCCTGCAATGACGCACCGTCGCCGACTCGCGTGGATATCATCGCCTTGGTGCGTCGCCGCCTGTGGCTCGCGTGGGAGGGGTTTTCACTGTCCGCAGCCTGCAACAATACGTAAGCTGTAGATGTGCCCCTCTCCATGCGTTTTAGCTCGGAATCAGCAGGGTGTCTGCCCCAAGGTTCTCACGATTTAGGCCGACCATTGCTCCTCGCCTGGGTCGATGAGGTATGACGTGGTTTCGCCGCCGACTGTGCCTATTCCTGCGTCCCAATATCGGAGACGTACCCGCAGCCGCATTCCGAACGGGGCACCGCAGCGATCACCCTCTGCAATTGCGCGCCCGGAACAATGGGTTCGGGCCGATCTGTTGGATGCGCTGGGCCTTCATGCGTACAATGCGCGTCGATAACAATCTTGGTCAACGTATTGGAACCTACTGAGCGAACTAAATCAAATGGAAAGGCCGACTGAGTACCGTGAATTGCTGTGGCGTCTCGCCCACCAACATGGCATCGACCGCCGGTCCTTTTTGGGCATGATGATGGCCGGAGGAGCTACCGCGGTGCTCGCCGCCTGCGGAATCGAACCGGCTGATCAACCGCCGCCAACATCGCCCATCGGTCCGACCGCCGCGCCAGCAAACGCCCTACCCTGGTTCAAGGACCCGGCCCCCTTCATTCAGAGGGACGACAAAGGCCTCGAGTCTCGACTCGAAAACCAACACGGCCTGATCACTTCCAACAGGCTGTTCTTCGTTCGCAACAACTCCGTTAGTATGGACGTTGATCATTACAGCTGGGCGCTATCATTCGTTCGCAACAACTCCGTTAGTATGGACGTTGATCATTACAGCTGGGCGCTATCA
>JAJDXU010000006.1 GCA_022823105.1 Dehalococcoidia bacterium | reverse complement strand
CTGTTCCGCCGCCATCCTCGCCACTTCCACGAACTTGCGCCCGTCCTTGAACCCCTCTACGAACCCCGCGATCACCTTGGTGTCGTCGTCGTCCAGCAGGTACCGCGCGAAGTCGCAGAAGTCCAGGTCGGCCTCGTTTCCCGTCGACACGATGTAGGTGAACCCAATGCCCTCGTCCACCGCGCGATTCAAAAACGGCCCGAACGCCGACGCCCCGCTCTGGCACACCAGCCCGATGGGCCCGCTCAATCCCGCCGCGCCCCGCGACGACGCGCTGGCCCAGATGTCGTCCTTCAGGTTGGCCAGACCCAGGCAGTTCGGCCCGCTCACCCGCAGGCCGGACTCTTGGGCAAACCTTCCCAGCTCGCCCTGCAGGTCCCGCCGGTCGTCCACGCCGCGCTCGGCAAATCCTGCTGAGATCACGATGGCCGATTTCGCGCCCTGCTCGTGCGATTCCCGCAGAGTGTCCAGCACCGCGTGGTACGGCACCACGATGCCCACCACGTCCGGCGCCTCGGGCAGCGCCGACACCGACGGATACGCCTGCAACCCCTGCACTTCCTCGTACCGCGGATTCACCGGATACACGTTGACCCCGCGCTCCATCGATCCCATCGCCGCCGCCAGGAACCGCCCGCCGTACTGCATCCTCGGCGTCGCCCCAACCACCGCAATCGACCGCGGATTCAACATCCGGTCAATCGAAGCCAACTGTGCATCACTCCAGAATTCCATCGTCTTTCTCCAAACCTATTGTGAATCCACTTGTTGACCTGCTTAGTCGCCGGCCAATGCTTCCCGGTCTTGAAGCCGGGCCAAAGTGTCCCGGTAGTTGGCCTCTAGGCCTATCCAGAACCCGGCCCTGATTCCCAAAGCCTTCTCTATCGCTGCGGCAATTTCATGAGTGATGAGACGCTCGGCACGAATAATCTCGGCAACGGATTGCTCGGATGTTCCCATTGCATCGGCGAGTTCCTGTGTCGTCATGCCCTTGGCTTCAAGCTCTTCGGCCAAGTTTTCACCTGGCGGTATCGGTAGGTCAGAGAACAAACGTGGATTGTTAGTCGTCATAGTGGTTACTGACCTCCTCGACAATTACGCTTCGCTGCGTGTCGCCCCTCACCACGATGAGACGCCACCGGCCGGTGAGATATATGGACAATTGGCCAGTTCGTGAACCCCGCAAACCGTGCAGACGCAACGACGCGATGTTGTATGCCTCCCGTAAGTCCTCGATCTGGTACAGCTGGTTGATGCGGTCAATGTACCGTCGCCCTACAACAGGCCCCCATTCCTGAATCGCTCGCTCCGACTCTTCATAACATCTCGCCAGTTGGTTGGTGCGAAAGATTACATCCATCCCGTTTCAATCAGTCAAGATCAGCAGGTAGACAATGTCCGCCCGCGGCGGACCTCCTACCCCGACACTCTACCAAAAAAACGTAGGGGCGAATAACCATTCGCCCCCGAGCCTCCATCCATCCGGCGCCGCGCCCAATCCCGTCCAATCATCACGGCGACCCCCACGTCCGCGCCGGATGCGTCGCCAGGTACTCCCGAACCTCACCGATCTCGAACTCGTACCCCAGGTTCGGCAGGTATCCATGGTCAACGGCGATCTGGAACGCATCCTTTCGCATCTCCGCCACGTACTCGTCGTCAAAATCCCACGACGAATTGAACTTGTCCAACTTGAAAATGAGCGCGATGCACGTGCAGTAAAACTCGAACACGTTCCATCCCATCCCGCTGCCGCCGACCCGATCCGCCCCGAATGCCCGCATCGACAGGTAGTAATGCACCGGATTGTCCTCCCGCCCTCCTTTCATCTCCTCGTCCGGGAACAGGAACTCCATCGCCGCCACCGTGCTGCATGACGCGCACTCGCACCCCAGCAGAGCCATCCTCTCCGCCCAGATGGCCCTGTGCATTGCATCGATTATCGGATCCTTGCGCCTGCTCATCCAAGTCCTCTTCATGCGTAGGGGCGAATATTCATTCGCCCCATCCAATCCCTCAAAATATCCTGTCCATCCTGTCCATCCATGCAAAAATCAGGTCTCCCCAGCCGTCCGCAAGTCCGCCCGCCAGTCGTCCGGACTCGGCCCCCGGTCGATCAGCACGTCCACCACCGCCGGCAGACCCGACGCCTGCGCGTCCCGCAGCGCCTGCGGCAGGTCCCGCGAGTCCGCAACCTGCACGCCGAAGCACCCGAACCCGCGCGCCACTGCTGAGTTGTCCGTCTCCGCGAACTCCGACGCGATGTACTGCCCGGGAGCCTGGTGGTGCCGCACCATCCCCAGAGCACCGTCGTTGAACACCACGCAGATGATTGGCAGGTTGTACTGCATCGCCGTCGACAGCGCGTTCACCGTCATCATGTACCCGCCGTCCCCCGTAACGCACACCACCTGCCGCCCGGGATAGGCCACCTGGAGCCCGACCGACGCCGGCAGGCCCCAGCCCATGCCGGCCGTCCCGCCGGGGCAGAAGAACGTGTGCGCCTGCTGCGACTGAAACAGGTGCGCCATCCACGTCCGGTTGTTCCCGGCGTCCAGCGCGTACACCGTGTCCGCCGGCATCGTCTCCTGAAGCAATCGCACCACCCGCTGCGGCAGTACCGGCGACGAGTCGGTGTGCAGACCCGCGTCCTGGTAGAACCCGGCCTCCGTCTTCCGACCTGACAGCGCGCCGGCCCACTCGCTCCGCTGACCCGCAGTGCCCGCCGACGCATCCGCCGATGCCTCCACCAATTGACCCAGGATGCTCCCCGCGTCTCCGATCAGCCCCAGCTCCACCGGGAACGTCCAGCCCGCGTTCCGGTCGTCGATGTCAATCTGGATGATCCGCTGACCCTTGGGATTGAACACCGTCGGCCGCTCGCGCACCGTGTCCTGCGGGCTCAGCTTGGCGCCCACCACGATCACCGTGTCCGCGTCGCCCACCGCCTGGTTCGCCGCCGCCTGCCCGTAGATTCCCACCATCCCGACGGACAGCGGATGCGTCTCGGCAATCGCCGACTTGCCCTTGTAGCTGGTCGCCACCGGCGCATTCCACTGCTCCGCCAACTGCTGCAGCAGCCCGTGCGCCCGCGCCATGTGTACCCCGTTGCCCGCCACGATCACCGGACGCCGCGACTGCGACAGTATCTCCACCGCCCGCTCGATGTCCGCCGGCGCCGCCTGCGGCTTGGCCGTGTTCAGGTACCCCGCCGTGTCGTGGATGAACGGCGGCGTCTCCAGGTCAACCTCGCCCCCGATGGACGCTGACCGCATCAGCAGGCACGTCGGACCCGGCCGCCCGCTGGTCGCGTGCTTGATCGCCAGTTGCGCCCCCAGTGCCGCCTCCTTGGGCGACGTCGCCAGCGTCGTGTACTTGGTCATGGATCGGAAGATGTTGTGCAGGTCGATGCTCCCGTACTCGCCCGCGCCCGACTGGTTCGCCGGATGTTGGCCCACGCCGCCGTCCGACGTGTCCGTCAGCACCACCATCGGGCTGCTGCTCAGCATCGCCTCCATGATCCCGAACGAGGCGTTGGACCCCATGAACAGCCCCTGCCCCATGATCACCGCCGGTTTGCCTGTCGCTCGGGCGTAAGCGTCGGCCATGATCGCCGCCGTCTGCTCGTGCCGCGCCAGGTACGTGTTGATCGCCGGCTCCTTCCCGACCAGGTTGGCAAAAATCTGCCCCGTCCCGCCGCCCGGAATCCCGAACACGGCGTCAATCCCCGCCTCCTCCAAAAACTGCACGATCAACTCATGTGCCTGCGGCATAACAAATCTCCTGTTTTCGTGTCGGCACGGGCCCGTCGCCCGACCGCTCATGGTGAGCCTGTCGAACCATCACCCATGCCCGCTTGCCGTTGCCCCTCATCGCGTAGGGGCGGGTTTCAAACCCGCCCGATCATGGTGAGCTTGTCGAACCATCACCCGTGCCCGCTTGCCGTTGCCTCTTGTCGCGTACAGGCAGGTCCCGAACCCGCCCGCTCATGGTGAGCTTGTCGAACCATCACCCTGCGAAACGCCCGCTTTCGGTGGGAGGGCGAAAACCCCACCCACAAACTCCCGGCGATAATACCCACACGCACGCGGGGAATCAACCAACCACCAAACCGTGCCCAGCGCGCCGAACTCCTGCTCTCCACCCGTCATTCCTGCGAAAGCAGGAATCCACCGTCCCCTTACTGCGCCGCGATCCGAACCGTCTTACAGCTTTTCCAATTTGTCCAACAACTGTGCCACGTCCGACAACGCTGAGCGCACGTTATCCGCGGTGTTCCAGTTCTCGTAGAAATTGATGTGCAGACTGTTGGCGACATGGAACAGCGTCCGCACCTCGTCGTCGCCGATCTCGGATGCCAGATCGCTCACCACGCGGAACAGCGCCGCATGAGTGCGATGCTCCCAGCCCCGGTTGTCCGCCACTGCCTTCACCATCTGGGCAGCCGCGCCCCAACCCTTCTCCGACGCCTGCCGCACGTCATCCTGGGCAAGTTCAGCCCGCGCCTGCTCCAACAGATGCCGAGCGGCCTCCGCGTATGTTTCCGTAACCATCGGCTCCCCAAGGTTTGACTCAACGCTGTTATATCAGTTTACCACCCCGTCGCCAATCTCCGCCCGTCGCGGGGGCGCAGACCTCCACCGTGCGGAACCTCTGCATCCCGCAGCAGGGCATATTCAGCAGCAGGATGGTGAACCCCTCTCCCACACCCCCACCAACAATCAACCGACTGACCCAAGTTTCACCGCTCCGAGCCCGCATTCCGACTATTACTCTCAGCGTGAGTTTCTAACAGGAACACCGTCAACGTCGAGGCTGCGCTCACAGCGAGGCGGGCGTGACGCGGCTGCAATCCAGTTGCCCGCCCTGACCTGCCGTGGCCGGTACCGTAAAGGTTTCTCAATTCCGCCAATCCCTGTGAGAGTTGCCCCAGATTACCGAGGATTCGTCGGATGGTGTCGGCCCCTTTTGCGTCTTGGTCAATGTCACTCGGATGCAGGTTCAACTCGACCGCAACCGCGCGTGTCAATTTGCCCATGTCTTGCAAATCAACCGTGGCACCTCTCTCATCTAAAATCGTTTTGCACACGGTTTCTACTAGTTCTTTCGCCGTGCCGATAGCCAAACTGGGATCATCCTCGATGGACGAGTTGATGCGTTCGAGCTGTTTGAGTAGTTCCGGCAGATCCTTTACTGCGGCGATATCGCGCATCAAAACTACCGAGGGAGTTCCAGGCCAACCTCCATTCGAGAATTCGCCTCCTTTGTAAGTGAATCCGTCCTTCTCCATGCGGCTCAACAATTCGTCGGCCTCGGACTGATAGCCCTTTTTGAGGAGCAATTGGATCACCTCGCCGTATGCACTCAGTATTTTTCGCACGTCAGCAATCGAGTTGAAGTCAACGTTGGCGTAATATTGTTCCACCATCCCGCGACGTTCACCTTGAAAAACGGGATTGTGTTCCTGATTCTGCACCAACCCGGCTCCCTCAAAAATCATCGCTATCTCACGCAACACGGAATGATTTACCAAACGCTCTCGAAACTCGTTCCTGGTTGATTTTCTGATCAGGTCTTGCATCTGATTTGCCTCCGGCTCTTCGTTTTTCCAGTAAGCCCTTAGCGGACCGTCGCGGCAGTCCTTCGGACTTTCGTCGCGGCTTTCGACAATACCCATCTATTGTAGAACCACACGGCTCGGTTCTTTGGCCTGTCACCTACATGGAATTTGGCGTGTCATGGCGACGCTCCTTCGAAAGCATGAACCTCGCGTTCAAAACGAAGGGAGCAAGAGCAGAACAAGCAAAAATTTGATCGTTGTACTGGAGATAGTTGGCCGGGTTTGAGCTCGTGACAGAAGAGTAATGTCACCCCGTCGGGCTTGTTCTCGACCGTGTTGATCTTCGTGCACGTACAACCTGCCGCCGTCATCCACGTTGTCCCAATGATTGGCAAATCAATCGCTGTCTACCCGGACGAGCGTCTAAAGCGCCACGAATTCCAGCGACCTATCAAAAATTGACCCTCGCACACTCTCGGTTACAATAAACCCTGAGGAACATCGTCATGGCTACCACCAAAAAGCAGCGTATCCCGGTCAAAATAGAGCCGCGCGAGCAATTCATCGAGGAAAAGCGCCGCATCGTTGCGGATTATGAGAAGCGCTATCAGATGACCAGTGCTGAGATGGCCGATTTGGTCGACCGCAACGCAATTATCCCTACCATCGAGGTTCTCCAGTGGTATCGCGCCTACGACGGGCTGAAATTCTTCCTCGAAACGACCCCCACGATTGCGACGCCAAAGACAATTAATGGAACGCCGACCAGCGAATCGTCATGACCTCCCCCGCATCCCAAACCGATAAGCACACCCGCCTGGCCCTCCAACTACTGGACGACGCCAAGCGGGAGATCGCCGACGGAGACTTGGTTCAAGGCTCCGAGAAGCTCTGGGGCGCCACCAGCCAGGCCCTCAAAGCCTACTGTGCCAGCCACCGCATGCCCCATGGGAAATACGCCCAACGTCGCCATGCCGTGTTCCAACTGGCCGACCAACTCGAAAACCCATTCGTCCGCGCCACCTTCGGAGTCGCCCAGTCTTGCCACTCCAACTTTTACAACGACTGGATGGAACAGGAAGACCTGGACGGCTACCTGCCCGACATCGAGTCGTTGGTCAACATAATCCTCTCCGCCAAGTCCACCTGACCCACGGACGACTCATCAACTCCTTCGAACCCCTGGCGTCCATCGCAAGATGGGCGTTTTTGATAAATGCTCGGATCGTCTCAACCATCGACCATTTATCCCGCCCCATCCTGTCTATGTTGTTCATCCCGGAAAAAGTCGCCGCCCCAACCACCGACGCCTCAACCCAGGTGGCACAGTAATTTCCGTCCGTGACAAAACGCCCAACGTTCTGTGATTCACCTGCCTTTTGTGGCAAAAAGCCGCACCATCGCCCCCCATCATCCCCCAAATTCCCCCAAAAACCCCAGTTCAGACAGCCCACGCCCCGGTGACACTTCCTCCTTGCTCTAACCCCTACCCCATCCGTACCATATTATCCAGCGCCCCCAACCCAACCCGCCACCCGCGCCCACGACAGCCGTCCCAATACCCACCTCCCAACACCACGAACCTTGCTCCCTCAAGCCCGACCACCCGTCCGCCAATACCACTAAAACCGCCGCCAAAACCATTCCATCGGCCCCCAATTCAGCCCCACGACCCACCCAATGCCCTACTGGAATTGGTGGATATGAGAGGGAATGAGCGGGAAATCGATCTTTCCGTCCTTTCACCACGCAATTACAGGTGGGTACGCGTCAGCATGCCGTCTCACCGCACTGTTCACGCATGCCGGCGACCATCCCACGGTTGACCCAATCCCCACGCTGCCCTATCATCCCGGCAAACAACCAGCAGTCCCCTCTCCCTTGATGGGAGAGGGTTAGGGTGAGGGTGAAAGCCCTCCCAACCCATGAGAGGTATCGCCATGCGTGGAGCCGAAGCCGTCGTCAAAGCCCTCGAACAGGAAGGAATACGCTACATATCCGGATTCGCCGGCGGTGGCCTCAACCCCCTCTGGGGTCCCCTGCGAGCCTCCAGCATCCGCCCATTCGCCGCCCGCCACGAACGCCTCGGCGTTGAAATCGCCGACGGCTACGCCCGCGCCACCGGTGAGGTCGGCGTCGCCATGACCGGCACCGGACCCGGCGCAACCAACTGCCTGACCGGCATCGCCGGCTGCTACGCCGACAACGTCCCGGTGCTGCTGCTCATGGGCCAGCATCCCCTCCGCAACCTCGGCCAGGAGTGGCAGCAGGAGGTTTCCGCCAGTATCTTCGATGGCTACTGCAAGTGGCGCGGCACCTTCACTCGCGTCCAGGACATCCCCCAGATCATGCGCCGCGCCTTCACCGCCCTGCGCTCCGGTTCCCCGGGACCCGTCGTCCTCGAAATGCCCCAGGACGTCATGACCGCCGAGGCCGATGACGCCGTCCTCGCCTACACCCCCGTCGGCACCCCCGGCAAGTCCGGCCCCGCCAATGACGAAGTCCAGCGCGCCGCCGACCTGCTCGTCAACGCCAGTTTCCCCGTCCTCAACGCCGGTGGCGGCGCGATGTCCGCCGGTGCCGCCGACGAGGTCATGGAACTCGCCGAAATGCTCTCCATGCCCGTCGCCACCACCATCATGGGCAAGGGCATATTCCCCGAAAATCATCCCCTCTCCCTCGGCGGCGGCGTCTATCCCCGCGCCCGGTACGCATCCGGCGCGGCCCTCCAGATCAACCGCAAAGCCGACGTCGTCCTCGCCGTGGGCAACTCGTTCCGGCAGCCCAACGGCACCGACGGCCGCCCCATTCCCGAGGGTGTCAGCATCATCCACATCAACGCCGACCAGGCCGACCTCAACAAGACCTACCAGGTCGAACTCCCCATGCTCGCCGACGCCAAGCTGGCCCTGCGCGCCATCATCAACGCCGTCCGCGCGCGCATCGGTCCCAACGGCGGCGGCATCAAGCAGGAAGTCGTCGACGAGATCCGCGCCTGCCACGAGAAATCCGAGGCCGAGTGGATGCCCCGGTTCACCGACACCGAGACGCCCACCAACGGTTACCGCGTCGTCCACGAACTCCAGCAGGTCATCGACCCCGACAGCACCATCGCCCTCCACGACGCCGGTGGCAGCCGCGGCTACGTCGTCCCCTTCTGGATGACCACCCAGCCGCGCAACTTCGTCGCCATGGGTGGCATGGCCGCCATGGGCTGGTCCGTTGGCGCCGCCATCGGCACCAAGCTGGGCCGCCCCGACCACCTCGTCGTCCACGTCCTGGGCGACGCCTCCTTCGGGATGACCGGCATGGACCTGGAAACCGCCGGACGCATGGGCCTGCCCATCCTCACCGTCGTCATCAACAACGGCGGCACCGGCGGAGGCATGATGGGCATGGAGGACCCCAACGGCACGCCCCCTGAGGTTGCCGTCCTCGGCGGCAACTTCAGCGTCGTCGCCGATGGCCTCGGCTGCTACTCCCAGCGCGTCGAAAACCCCGACGAACTCCAGGACGCATTCCGCCGCGCCATCCGCGCCACCGAGGAAGGCCAGTCCGCCATGGTCGAGGTCATGATCCGCCCCCTCCCAACCCCCGAACTCCCCGACGACTGGTCCCTCTAGGGTTCCTGCAACTCCCTGAGTCATAGGGGCAACCCGCGTGGTTGCCCCTGGTTATCCTTGGCTGGCCCCGATTTAGATGCGCTTCGTAACCGTCTTCATAGTGCCGTTCCTACTGGTTGCAGCGGTCGGCGCGGGCTACGGATTAGCCATACTCACGGAAGCAATCGAAACGCCGTGGGTACTCCAGTCCGATTCGCCACCAGCCACCGCGTCCTCAACCCCGGAATCTATCGACAACCAGCCTGCCACGTCCACTGTCACAGACCAACCACACGCTTCTGACGTCCCTTCACCGACAGCTCCTGCAATCCCGCCAGCCGAATCGCTCGTCCTTCCTACCGTTGCCCCGGTTCATGCTGCTGCTCCGATTCCAACGTACACTCCCAGGCCCGCACCCACTGTCAGGCCAACGTCAACACCGGAGCCGACCCCAACACCTACTCTTGCTCTAAATCCCACGCCTGTGCCGGCAAATGCCGCCTGGCTGCCCTGGATAGCCGACGGAATCGACGAATCAGAAAAAGCAGCGGCAAGAGAACTGTCAACGCTGGCCGAATACAATCCTCCAGTCGCCCGTATTTTGCTGGAACGCCCTTGGGTCGCCGACGGCGTAACCGGCCCCGAAAAAACGGCCATCGAGCGCATCGGCGATATTGGTTATGACCACCCAACCTTCGCCA
>JAJDXU010000366.1 GCA_022823105.1 Dehalococcoidia bacterium | reverse complement strand
GCCTTGCGTTCCGCCGGATATTCCTCGGCGAAGGCGCGGCGCAACTCACGCAACAAGGGTTGGGCCGCCGCGGTCCGAATGGTGGATTGCAGGCCTGCTCCGATCTCACGGAACTCCGCGCGAACTTCCGTTGGGGCCAGGTCGCCCCACTGGCCTCTGCCGCCGGCGCTGCCCACCGGGACCAACGGCGCTCCGACGGCCAGGGCGGCGGCCATCGCCAACGGATCGTCCCCAACCTCCATGACCGCATCAATGGTGGCCATCGCCGCCGTCAACTGCCCATAGAGAGGGTGCTCCACGTTTGGACAAAGGGCGCGTAGAGACTGAATCTGCTCCAGCGCCGCTTCCGACACTGCTCGGACGTCAACCGTGCGCAGGGAATCGTCCCAGCGCAAGCGGTCGTATTCGGCGCTGAACTCACCGGCGAGCCCCTGCCAGGCGCCAATGCCGACGCCAGCGCGGATGAGGTACTGCATTGCTCCGACCAACTCAGGGCTGGCGCTGCTGTGGTCTCCCAGCGTCCGGTCGAGCCAGGCCTCCCACTTTTCGGCGAAGCCCTGGGCGGAGGCCAACTCATCCCACTGCGACCAGCCCGGGGGCAGGCCAACGTCCATGGGCCGCTGGCGCAGCAGTTGGGCTGCAAAGCTGTGGATGGTCTGGATGGACGCCTGGTCCAGTTCGCCCATTGCCCGGGCGATCCTTTCGCGTTCGACCTCCGTGATGTCCGCATACAACAGGTCGCCGGCGTTGTCGGGGTGGTCTTCGTCCAGCAGCTGTTCCATGCGGGTGCGGATGCGATCGGAAAGCTCCGCCGCCGCCGCTTCGGTGAACGTGATGGCAACAATGTTGTCCATGCGGACGCCCCACTTGACCAGGGCCACCACGCGGCTCACCAGGGCGTAGGTCTTGCCGGTGCCGGCTCCCGCCTCAACGATCAGGTTGGCGTCCCGGTCGTTGACGATGCGGTGCAGGGTGTGGGCGTCGTCAGTCGGCATCGTCATCGTCGTTACCCGCGATGGCGGCCCGGCCGCCCAGGGCATTGAAGCGGCGGACCGTGGGGTCCTGTCGGCCCTTGCGCTCCCAGATCTGCCGCCGCCGCGTGGGACACAGTCGGTTGAAATCGCAGAACCGGCACGAGCTGTACTCACCCTCACCGTCGGGGGTGGCCGGGAACGCGCCGGCGCGAGCCATGCCCAGGATCCTGCGCAATGTCAGATGGAACTGTTCGAGGCCATCCGCTTCGGTGTATGGCCGGCCTTCTCGTGTGGGATCGTCGCTCAGCGGGAACGAGTACGCGGCGCGGATGTCCGCGTCGGGATGGATCTGCCGCGCCGCCTCCGTGTACACCGGAAGCTGCAGGGCTCGGCCGTTGGCCACGGTGTACGCGCTCTGTGTAGTTGGTCCGGAGGTGTAGGGATTTGGCCGCCCGGTCTTGAAGTCGCGCACCCGCACCTCGTCGCCCAGCACGTCCATGCGATCAATCATGCCGCGGAACCTCACCGTACCCAGGCCTTCCAACTCCACGTCCACCGCGTCGAAGGCGACCTCCGCGCGGGATTCGTCGGGGGCGCCGCCTAGCCATTCCAGGTCTGCGGTGAAGAAAACGCTCAGCGCCCCGCGGATGGTCTCCTTTTCCATTTCCCACAGCAGCCGATATCCGGAGAAGCCGGCCGACTCCGCCGTGGTAAACTCCTCCTCCGCGAGACGCAGCAGGTCGGCCTCCGTGGCCTTCTCCTCGTTCACGAACCGCTCCAGTATCCCGTGAACCAGGGTACCCCGGTCCAGTGCGGAGATTTCATCATCCTCCGAGGACGGCTGCCCGTACAGCCCCAGAACCCGGCTCAGGAAAAAGCGGTAGGGGCAGGTCGCCCATGTTTCCAGCGCGCTGGCGGATATGGGACGCTCCGGCGTGCCTATCGACGCGACCCTGGGGCTGCCATCTCCAACCAGCCCGTCCCACTGGGTCAGGGTGGAACCCAGCCTGGCTCCCCGGGCGGACAGCGCCCTCACCAGCCGGTCCGACCCGGCAATGGCGGGGTGTGCCGGCAACCCGCGCCGCGAACCGGCCAGCAGATGGACCAGGTTGTAGTCGGACAGGTCAGCCGCGGCGGAGTCGGCAGACCTGCCGGCCGAGGAGGGCGCCAATCGACGCAGGCCGTCCTCTCGGGACTGAATCACCGACAGCCAGGGCTTGGAGCCGCCGTCAGTAGCCATGTTGTCCGACGTGAGGCGCGCGCTTTCGGGCGAAGTGGCCTGATGGAGCAGGTTTGCCGCCTCCAGCAGCCAGCGGGAGGGATAGGCGGCGCGGCGGTCGGCGCCGGCAGCGGGATAACTGAGGACCACTTCGCCGGCGGCAGCGAGCGCGCCCAGGAAGTCGTATCGTTCCAGCGCCCGCTGGGTACCCGCCCGGTTGCCGGTGTCCAGCCATGCGCTGACGGCTGACACCCGCGGCGGAGGGGGAAACTGCCCTTCCATCATTCCCACGGCGAACACTACGCGATACTCGGTTCCCACGATGCCCGCCGGCGGCCCGACGTACACGCCGGAACCGACCGGGTTCCCACGATCGGACACGAGGCTACCCAGGCCGTCGCTGATCGCGTTCCGCAGGACGTCGAGATCGAAAGAGCTGTTCCAGGTGGCCAGGCTCTTCATTTCCTCCAGCAGCCTGAGGACCCGGTCGTGGTCGTCCGCCTCGGCTTCACCGACCACCAGATAATCACGCACCAGCTGGTCCAGCGCGTCCGACGCCGCGTCCCAGGTGGTCGAAGGCGAGCGAAAGAGGTTCAAGCGCGATTCCAACCCGGTGAGGAAAGAAATCAAACCGTCGATGTCCGGCCGGCGCGCGTCGGCCAAATCATCAGGGCTGTTCGCATCCGCACCGCCTTCTCCCGAACGTGCGCGCTGGCGCTGCGCCTGTTGTCGCGCGTAGGCATCCAGGCGCTCTTTCCACTGTTCCACTCGCCCGTTGGCGCGGGCTTCCCGCGTCAGGCTGATCCAATGAGTGGCCGGGACCAAAGCTGCCCGCCGCCGTCTCTGGCCCGAATCCGAGGGGGAAGGTGGAAATCGGACCGGAGCGGAGCCCACCAGGTTCAGCAGGGTTTCCCGGTCGATGCCATCATTCAATCCTGCCGCCAGACCCAGGAATCCCAGCAACAACCGGCCGGCCGGCGTGTCCGCCAGAGTGCGACGCGGGACGCCCGAAAAGGGGATGCCGGCGAAATGCAACTCCTGGCGTACCAGGCTGGCGTAGGGAGTTTCCACACGGTGGATCACGGCGATCCGGTGGAATGGCGTCTCGTCAGACATGGCCGCGATGCGCTGGACCACCGTCCGAACCTCCTCGACCGGATCGGGCGCTATGGCCACGGAAACGCCGCCGGCAGCGACGGCCTGTTCCAGAGGGTTCGCAAACTCCGTGTCCGCAGACTCCCCATCGAGGTCGCCAAGCAAATCCTTGACCGGGCCGTCCGCTTCGTAATCGCCTGATCGGCCGATGATCACCCGACACCGGTTGCGACGCAAATGCGCCTGCATCAACTTCAGCTCCCCGGCGTTGGCGTGGCGTGGCAGATAGTAGATCACGGCCAGATCGTCGCCATATTCCGGCTGATTCTCCAGAACCTCGGCCGCCATGCGCGGGATCTCATACCGGGTGAAATAGCCCTCACCATCCAGCAACTCGCGGAAATCGCCGTACAGGCGGGGCAGGTCGAAGCTGACGGCGCCCATGTCTGGACCGGCGGCCTCCGTGTCGGGCCACTGCTCCTTTTCCCGAAAGGCGGCGGCAACCTCGGCGTAGAGGCGTTCCCGTCCGAGGGGCGACAGCCGTAACGCTACGGTGTCCAACCAGCGATCAACCACACGTCGCACTGCCTGACCCTCGTCCAAGGGAGTCAGCGGCCGCCGTGCCTGGCCGTCCTCGCCCTGCTCGGAGCGCAAGAACGGGCCGGCCAGTTCCGACGCCAGGCGCTCGCCGGTCTGAACCGTGACGTTGATGGTTCCCTGGGCGCCCATCCGATGGCGCACGGCTCCGGCCACGCCCTGATGGTCCACGATCACCACCACCCGTCGGAACGGGTTGTCGGCCTGGGCGTCCCTGACGCTCTGCGCCAGCGCCGAAAGGCTTGCTGGGCCGAGCCCGGTGATGACGATTTGATCCGGCGGGAGAGCGCTTGGGCCCATGGTTGTCGGCGAGTCTGGTTGCGGCATGATGCTCATGTATTCTACGACTTCCGGCGGTTGGACTTCAGTGGCGTGCTTTGCCTGTGTTGTCCGCCTTCTCTTTGGCGCGGTGATCTCACCCCCCGGGAGCGCGGTGGCAATATCTCAGGCTATCATTGCCCATCTCGTGTGCGACATCAAGGCCGATGCGTTCGCCTCGTCGCCGACGGCGCCGCGAAAATCCTCCGGCCCCGGTGAAGTGCACTTGCCGACGGTGGCGACCGTGCCCAGTCCTACGATGATTTGGTATCTGCACATCGTTTGGTCTCATCCGCTACAACGGTCAAAACGCGGAGTCAATGCAATCCCAAGTTCGTCGATTTGACCGTTACCAAGAGCATGCGATCCGCAAGAACGTGGCGGCTGCCCAACGATCGGCGACATTGGAGATCGGCGTTACGGACCCCTGGGGCGCGGCTTTCGAGGCAGCGGCCACGAACATTGACGACGATTTGTGCGGCCTCATTCCGTGTGGTGTGCATACGGGCATCGCCGAGATGTGGAAGCGAATCAAGGCCCCGCCGCTAATCCGGGATGAGGAACGGTGGGCCCGGCTGCGGGGCGCGCTGATGCCATACTCACTGGCCTTCGGTCAGCCAAAGCAGGAAAATACGCTGGTGGCGCCCCAGCGCCGCGGGCATCGCCGGCCGCCCGACCAGATCGCCGACCTCTGCATAGTCATGCGCTCGCCCGGCCTGGACCACTGAATGCGCTTTTTCACGGCAGCCAGTTGCTCACTTGAAGGCGCCAGACAAACTCCATAGGAGGTTCCAATTGATCGCATTAGTCGTAACGGCGTTGCTGCGAGCGTTTGACGCTCTGGATCAGGAGGACGATGACCAATACGCATTCCATTGTGGCGAGGCGGGCGGAATTGCCGCATCAGCAGCGATATTTGGCGTCAGAGCGCTGGAGCTGTGCGACGATATTTCCGACGCCTACGAGGACACCGATTTGGATTTCATGAGGTACATACTCCGTGAGGTGTCGGAGCGTCCGAGCGGCAACGCAGAAAATTACGCCCGCACCAGGGACAGTGACTTGAACGCGCTCGAGTTCGACGCAGCCCTCGGCGAAGCTGCTAAAGCGAAAACACAGGGCGATCTCTCACGCTATTCCCTGATGACCGGTTTCACCACTGGCCTCATGTTCCGCTACTACAGTCCGGACAGCGGTACGTTGGGCTCCGTGCTCGCTCAGATCGTGGCTGGATATCACGCTCAGTCCGACGATTTGTTGCGGGAGGCTCGCCGAGCCTTGGCGGCCGGCGCGCGAATGAACGATCCCATGCCGTTCATGAACAAAAACCAGGCCGCCCGGTATTACGAGGAGCGACGCCGGACCATGCGTTGGGCGCAGAATTTCGGCTTGCGGTATGCGCGGTATCAGGACAAAGCCGTGGCCATTCCCTTGTCCCTGTCAATAAACTACCAGCGCGTCCAACAGTCTGGCGAAACTGACGCTCCCCTGGCTGAGGACGACCCGATGTCCTTGGAACGTCAGCGCGTCGCTGATGAAAAAGCCAAGGATACAGCGGCTTGGGTCCTCGAGGGCATCAGCAAGGGTGAGCAGGGCGACTTCGACGGAGCAATTGCCGACTTTGGCCGCGCCATCGAGTTGGATCCCGCCTACGCCCTGGCGTACCTGAACCGCGGCAACGCCAGGAGCTTCAATGGCGACCCTGACGGTGCGATCATTGATTTCGACCATGCCGTTGCGCTCGATCCCGGCAACGCCGAGGCATTCTACAACCGAGGGATTACCCGAGCGTCGCTGGGCGATTACGAGGGAGCCGTCGCCGACTACGGCAGTGCCATCGAACGGGATCCCAATCACGTGTCCGCCTACATCAATCGCGGAATCATGAAAGGGGCCGGCGGTGATTACATTGGCGCGATAACCGATTTCGACTGCGCCATTGATCTGGATCCCAACAATGCAACCGCATACTCCAACCGGGGAACGGCAAGGAGCCACATCGATGATCACGAAGGAGCAATGGCCGACTACAACCGGGCCATAGAACTTGACCCCAAGTAGCCAGCCCGCATCTCTCACGTAACGAGTCCGCGCCGTGGGAATCGGCTTTGTCGGCAGCAAGTTTCTGGAACGGGGTGAGACGCCCCACTGCAAGCGATCACACC
>JAJDXU010000373.1 GCA_022823105.1 Dehalococcoidia bacterium | reverse complement strand
CCAGCAGGTCTACGCCACGTTCATGCCCAAACCGTTCGAGAACCAGAACGGCAGCGGGATGCACATCAACATGTCGCTCTTCCAGGGCGGAGAGAATGCGTTCTACGACCCGGAGGCGGAGCACAAGCTCTCCGCAACGGGTCAGCATTTCATCGCGGGGCTGCTGCGGCACGCGGGCGAGATAGCATGCGTGTGCAACCAGTGGGTCAACTCCTACAAGCGGCTGGTGCCGGGGTACGAGGCGCCGGTGCATGTGTCGTGGACCATGTCCAACCGGCTGGACCTGGTCAGGGTACCGTCGTACAAAACGGGTTACGACACATCGCTGCGGGTGGAGTATCGCGCGCCCGACCCGGCGTGCAATCCGTACCTGGCGTTCAGCGCGCTGCTGGCGGCGGGATTGAAGGGGGTTGAGGAGGAGTATCCGCTGCCGTCGCCGGTCACGTCAGACGTGTCGCGGATGGCGCCGGAGGAGCGTGAGGCGCGGGGCATTTCCAGGCTCCCCACGAACCTGGGAGAAGCCATCGCCCTGGCGGAGGAGAGCACGCTCTTGCGCGAAACCCTGGGCGATTTCGTGCATGAAACGCTGATTCGCAACAAGAAGAAGGAATGGCAGGACTACAGTTCCGCCGTGACCGACTACGAGATCGCCCGATATTTGCCGCTACTCTGAGTCCATAGTTTGGCCACAACTGGATGAGGTGTAACACGAAATGCAATTCTCAGGAAAACTGGTAATCATCGCCGCGCTGGCGGTGACGGTGCTGTTGATCAGCAACATCATCGCCACCAAACCGGTATCGCTGTTCGAGCTGCCGTTCAATTTCATCGGCAGCAACCTGTTCGTGGTATCCGCGGCCATCATCTGCTTTCCCATTGGATACATCATCAGCGACATTCTGACCGAGGTGTACGGGTTCCGCGTGGCGCGCGGGGTGATCTGGCTGGGATTCCTGTGCAATCTGCTGATGGTGTTCCTGTTCTGGGCGGGCGATATGATCCCCGGAGCCGTGTTCTGGTCGGCCGACCCGGTGGTGATCACCGACGACGCCGGGAACGTGGTGGCAAACCTGCCCAGCGAGCACGCCTATGAGGCCATTCTCGGGGCGACGGGCTGGATACTGCTGGGCTCGTTCGTCGCGTACATCGTGGGCGAGTTCACCAACGCGGCGGTGATGGTGATCCTGAAGAACCGGACGCAGGGCAGGATGCTGTGGCTGCGGACCATATCGTCCACGGTGGTGGGCCAGGGCATCGATTCGATCCTGTTCTTCACCATCGCATTCGGTTTCTCGGGCCTGTGGATCGGCCCCGACGGGTCGTGGCTGCCGGTGTTCAACGCGGCGGTGTGCGCATGGATCGCCAAGTCGGTGTACGAGATCATCGCCACGCCGCTCACCTACCTGGTGGTGGGATGGCTGAAGCGGACCGAGCGAATGGACGTTTACGATGCGCCCAGGTCGCTCAACCCGTTCGGCGTGTTCGGCGACGCCCCGGCCGGCGTCTCGGTAAACCGGGCGTGATCAAAGACGGGGGATAATGGCTGACACTGAACCCGGAGGAGAGCGCGAGCATCACCACGACCACGGCGGTCCGGACAGTCCACTGTCAGCGATCCGCAACCTTCGGGGTACGGGGCTGCCGTGGCATCGGGTGGTTGCCATCGCCGCGTCCAACATGCGGCGAAAAATAACCGGTATGCGCGGGTGCTGCGGTAACCCGGGTCAGCCGGGGTGTTGACGGCGATAGGCTGCGCCGGCGTGGCCGGTGAACGTCGGTTACAGTAACTCTCGGAACCGGGGCACGGTCAGGCCTGCCCTGACTATCAAACCGGCCATTGCGCGCTCGTTCTTTGGGTGTCGGAGAGGATGGCTCCGGAGAAACCCGTTGCCTCAAAGGCGGCCGGCGGGCCGATCTCAATCTCGTCCCACTCAGTGCAGCACCCCTCACAATGCCCGGCCTCCGGCAATCCCTTTTTGCGATCCGCAGCCTTGTCCGCGAGATAATCCAGGTATTCGACGATAGCGATTCGTATGTTCTCCAACGCTTCTTCCCGGGTATACCCCTGGGACCAACAGGCGGGCAAGGCAGGGCAGTGGGAGGCATAACCCTCGTCCGATTTGATGAGCATCACTTCGTAGCGCACAAGTCCTCGCATTGCGAGATCACTGCCCGAAATCGTGCGATGAACTACTCTAACGCGACGCGCAGCATCCGTGGAAAATGTCGGCCCAAAGCGTTGTGTTAGCATTGGGCCGTCCATCCGCCGCCGACCCGCCCACTCACAGGAGCAACCCAATGCATGCCGAACAGCGACGCGTAGCCAACGACGGCCTACATTACCTGGTCATATTTCCCGATGACTACGACGCCGAGGCAACCTATCCTGTGGTGGTAATGCTGCACGGCTTCGGCGCCAATATGCAGGACCTGGCGGGCCTGGCGCCGTCCATCAACCGGAAGGGTTACATATATGTGTGCCCGAACGCTCCCATTCCATTTGAGCTGGCGCCGGGCATGGTTGGCTACGGGTGGCATCCGCCCCGGGGGCAGGCCACCGACGAGCATTTTGAGCAGGCCGAGACAATCCTGGGCGCCTTTTTCGACGAGACGCTGGCCGAGTTTCACGCCGACAACGGAAACGCCGTGCTGCTGGGTTTCTCCCAGGGCGGCGGGATGACCTACCGCATGGGACTGGGGCAGCCGGACAAGTTCGCCGCGCTGGTGGCCCTGAGCGCGTCGCTGCCCGACCCGGAGGTGTTGCGACCACGGCTGCCCGATCACCGCAACCAACCGGTGTTCGTCGCCCACGGCCTGTATGACCAGATGGTATCCATGGACAGCGCCAGGCGCACGAAAGAGTTCCTGGACGCGGAGAACTACAACCTGTCATATCACGAGTACAACATGGGACATGAGATCCCGGTGGAGGTGCTGCGGGACATGGTGCCGTGGGTGGAGGCCATCCTGCCGCC
Source organism: Dehalococcoidia bacterium (assembly GCA_022823105.1). GTDB lineage: Bacteria > Chloroflexota > Dehalococcoidia > Lucifugimonadales > UBA3495 > Bin87. The sequence goes on along the minus strand of JAJDXU010000373.1, from coordinate 1,373 downwards.
GCTGGTGGCCGAAACCGACCGGATCTACTAACTCAACACCATATTTCTTACATCGATGGACAGGATGAATAGGATAATTTGATGCTGCACTCTGATCTGACACGCACGATTATTGGCTGCGCTTTTGAGGTGCAGAATGAGTTGGGGGCCGGCTTCCTGGAGTCAGTTTATGAGAAGGCCATGATTATTGCTCTTGCCGATGCCGGAATGCCGGTCAAATCTCAAGAGCCCATCAAGGTTGGATTTCGCGGCAAGGCAGTTGGCGACTTCTTCGCCGATCTGCTAGTTCCGGGGAAAGTGATTATAGAACTCAAAGTGGTTGAGTCCCTAACACCGCAACATAAAGCACAGGTCATCAATTACCTGAATGCAACTGGCATCCCGGTTGGGTTACTGATTAATTTCGGAAATCCCAAGGTGGAGTTCCAACGTTTCACGCGCACAAAACCTTAAACCTACATTCAGTGCAGATCATCCTGTACATCCTGTCCATCGATGTAAAGTTAACCCTGTGGAGGTAATGAAGTTATGAAAGCCACCGCCAAGTTGCGCCAGATGCTGGCGTCGGACAAGATGGTCGTTGCGCCGTTCGTGCTGAACGCGCTGCACGCCCGCATCGCTGAGGACGTGGGACACCAGGCCGTGTACATGACCGGCGCCGGCACTGCCGCCGAAAAGGGCTTCCCCGACGTGGGCCTGCTCACCATGACCGAAATGGTCGCCAACGCCAAGTACATCGCCGACGCCATCAGCATCCCGGTGATCTGCGATGCCGACACGGGCTACGGCAACCCGCTGAACGTTGGACGCACGGTGAAGGAGTACGAGTCGGCCGGCGTTGCCGCGATACACCTGGAGGACCAGGTGTTTCCCAAGAAGTGCGGCTTCTTCGCCGGCAAGCAGGTGGTGCCGGTCGAGGAGCACGTGCAGAAGATCCGCGCCGCGCTGGACGCCCGCACCGACCCAGACTTCGTGATCATCGCGCGCTGCGACGCTTACGCCGTCACCGGGTGGGAGGACACCGTCGCGCGATGCCGGGCATACATGGACGCCGGCGCCGACCTGGTCTTCGTGGACGGCGTCAAATCCCAGGACGACATCCAGCGCTACGCCCGGGACCTGGCCGACGTGCCGCGCATGTACAACGGCGACCTGGCCACCACGCAGTTCATGGACGAGTTGGGCTACAAGATCATGATCTGCGGCAGCACCATCTGGCTGATCTACAAGCAGGTGCGGGCGGCGTACGAGGAGTTGATGGCCGACGGCATGGTCAACCCCGACCGCTACGGCACCCGCTGGGACGTGGCATCGGTGCTGGGCCTCGACGCCATCTACGAGCTGGAGAAGAAGTACGGCGTGCAGGACGTGGG
>JAJDXU010000246.1 GCA_022823105.1 Dehalococcoidia bacterium | reverse complement strand
CATCTATCCCGCGCTCGGCGACCCGTTCCCAGTAGCCCTTGACGATATTGTGGCCGCGCAGGTAGCCGTAGTACGACAAATAGCAGTACACGTAATCCCGGTCTAGGACCCAGTCCCACGTCTCCAGGCTCCCAGATCCTGGGACCCATACGGGGGGATGCGGCTCCTGCATCGGCCGCGGCCAGATGCTGATGTAGCGGAGCTTGTTGTACTTGCCGTTGAAGATGGTGGGATGGCGCTGCGTCCAGGCTTGCATCACCACGTCGTGCGCTTCGGTGTGCCGGTCCCGCAGGGTGATGGGCACCTGCCCGTAGGAGAACGTGGTATCCATGGAAGTGCCGACTGGGAATCCTGCCACCAGCCGCCCGCCGGAAATCACGTCGATCATCGCCATTTCCTCGGCCACCCTCACCGGCGGGTTGTAGAGGGCCAGGCTGTTGCCCAGCACTATCACCGCGCCATTGTTGGTGCTGTTGGCCAACACCGACGCAATCAGGTTCGGCGACGGCATGATCCCGTACGCGTTGTTATGGTGCTCATTGACGCAAATGCCGTCAAATCCAACCTCGTCGGCGTAACGCAGTTGGTCGATGTATTGTGCGTAATACTCGTTGCCCTTCGCGGGGTCAAAATTCTCATTGGGGAGGTCAACCCACGCCGAATGATGTTGCTCGGCGAAGTCGTCCGGCAAATCCTGGTAGGGCATGAGGTGGAAAAAAGAGACTTTCATGGTCGCGAATCCTCAACGGCAGGCGCATGTCAGCGTGGATGTGGCGGGATTGTAGCATAGCGGCCCGGGCAAGCCGGGCCGCTCCGCGTTTTCCTGTCACTTCCGCCTACGAGTTCAACCAGTCCTGTACCGCGGCGATGAAGTCCGACGGGTTGTCCTCGAAAACCATGTGGCCGGCGCGCTCAATTTCGACCAACGTGCCCTGGGCCAGAGTATCGATCATCTGCTGGGCCGATTCCCTGGGCAGGAGGTCCGTTTCCTTACCCCGCACCACCAGCGTGGGGCAGGTGATCCGCTCCAGGGCCGGCCACAGGTCGACTGCCGGCGCCGCGGTCCCGTTAATGCGCTGCTCTCGAATCTCGGGGTCGAACTTCCATCCGAGCTTTCCGTCCGGAAGCGTCTGCGTCTGGCCCGTGAGCCGGCGCCGCATCACCGGTTCGGAGGCGAACCTGTTGCCCGTCTGGACGTGTGCCAGGGCGTCCTCGAAATTGTCGAACTGGGGCGGCAGGGCTCGCAGTTCCTCAGTGATCCGATTTCCGCCGGCCGGTTCGATTTTCGGGCCGATGTCCACGATGCACAGCCCCTCGAGCCGTTCCGGGTATTTCCCGGCGAACGCCATGCTGTTCCGCCCGCCCATTGAGTGGCCGAACAGGATGAACTTGTCCAACCCGACGGCGTCCAGGAACCCGGCCAGGTCCGCCACGAAGGCATCCGTGGAATAGTCCCCTCCGGGGGCGTGGTCCGTGTCTCCCCTGCCGCGCTGATCCATGGAGTACACGTGGTAATCGCCGCACAGCGCCTCGGCCACATCCTCCCAGACGCGGGCGTGCCCCCGCAGCCCATGCAGCAGGACTATCGGCGGCTTGCCTTCGGTTCCCCAGTCCAGATAGTGGATGTTGATCCCGTTGGCGGTTACGGTTTTGCTGGTTGGTTGAACTTGGGTCGTCATGGTTGCCACTCCTTGTGATTCGAGATTGGTTGCTTATTCGGCGCGAGCGACGCCATCCGCCTATTTCAGTTGCCAGTTGGGCCGACGCTTTTCCGAGAACGCCCGGGGGCCCTCCTTGCTGTCGTCCGTGGTCAAAATGTAGTCGTACGCCACGTAGGTCTTGGCGCTGATCTCGGCGATCGACATGTCCAGGCTGCTGTACGCCAGGTCCTTGATGGTACGCACGGCCAGCGGAGCGTTCGCCGCGATGCTCTCCGCCATCTTGATGGCTTCCGGCACGAGCTCGTCCGCCGGTACCACCTTATTGAGGAACCCCATCTCCTTGACGCGCTCGGCGGGCAGCAGGTCCGCCGTCATCACCAACTCCAGGACATTAGAGATGCCGATCATCTTGGTCAGTTCCACCGCGAACGGCGGCATCAGGCTCCATTTCGTTTCCGTAATCCCGAGGCGGGCATTGTCAGCCGCCAGGCGGACGTCGCACATCTGCGCGATGGACCAGCCGCCGGCGGCGGCGGCTCCGTTCACGGCGGCCACGAGCGGTTTCGCCGGGCGTTCCCACATGTGGGGTTTGTTGGGCGACATGCTGTTTTCCGCGCGCGCCTGCACTCCCTCGGCGTTGTCGGCGGCCCGCTCCTTCAGATCCCGGCCCGCGCAGAAATTTCGCCCGGACCCGGTGATGACCGCTACCCACGCTTCATCGTCCTCATGGTCGAAGTGGTTGATGACTTCCTGGAGTTCCCTCCGCAACTGCCGGTTGATCGCGTTGGATGCCTCCGGTCTGTTCAGCGTGATGATCGCCACATGGTTGTCGACGCCGGTTTTCTCATAAAGAATGGTTTCAGGCATTGGGGTCCGCTCTCCTTTCTGACCTCGGAAATGCTTGTCTGATCGCCTCCGGAATCATGCGTAATGCCCGAGGAATTGCCCTCCGATTACGTGCAGATGTCCGTGGGATTGGCTTTGCAGTCCATCATAGCCGAAATTCGACAGGATGCGAAAACCGTTCGGGCAGTACATGCATCCCAGCGTGGCCGCCACATCGCCCAGCCGGGTCAGCAACCCGCTGCTGCACATGTCGAGTTGAGACATGTGCCGGCGCGGCATCACCAGCAGCATGATCGGAACCCACGTCAAACGGTTGACGATGGCTATGATGTCGTTGTCCATGTAGCGGATGCGGGCAGGCTCGCGCCCCGCCACTATCTCGCAGAAAACGCAGTACGGGGCGTTCGATTCAGGAGCGCTCGGTTGGTTCGTCATTGGTGCGTACTTCGTGCGCGGTTTCGCACGGCTCCGGGTTCAAATTGCCGCCGATTGTAACGCATCCGGACAGCTTTGCACTCAGAGCCACTCTGTTCCGGTCGCGGTAATGCCCGCAATCCGCAAGCGCCCCTTGCGCAAATCGGATTCGGCCATCGCTATAATCGGCTGATGGTGGACGATGTAGTTGGATGCTTTTCTTTTGGATATACGGAACGAAACAGGGAATTAAAATGGCACTGCATACACTGACTTCTCGAGGTCTATCGCACCTTGGAATGGCGTTGTTGGCGACAATGTGTCTCATGCTCACGACCGGATGCTTCGTCGGCAATTTGTTCGGCGGCGGCGGCGGTTCTTCGGTTGCTTACATCTCCACGGATGGAGAAAACGCCAGGGTTTGGATCGACGAACTTGACGATGATGATCCGGTCAGAATCTCGCCCCGCAATGCCGACGCCAAGTCGGTCAGCTGGTCCCCAGGGCAACGGTATCTTGCCTGGGTCGCCGGCGGCGAAATTCCCCTGCTGATGCTTTACGACGTCGAATCCGAGCAAACCGAACTCCTTGTGTCGGGGATTGACCAGGACCAACCACCGGTCTGGTCTCCCGAGGCCGACCGGGTGGCGTACGTATCAGATGTGGACGGTTCCCCCGACATATATATGGTCGACATAGCCACCGGCGGGCAAACCCGGCTCATGTTCAGCGATGAGAGGGAGCAGGTGGGTGATTGGTCGCCAGACGGCCAATGGCTGGTTTTCACGCGGGATGGACATGACGGCCTGCTCCTCCGCAATCCCACCGGAGTCAACCTCATCGAGTTGACCGACGGCCCCGACAGCAACCCGGTTTGGTCTCCCAAGGGTGACCGCATCGCTTTCCTGCGCGACATGGGAGAGGGGCGCGATCTGTTCGTGCTGCGCCCGACCAAGTCCGACGACTGGGCCGAGGACACCGACGAGGAAGCCGTCGCCCACAGTGAATACGACGAGACTTCTCCCTCATGGTCCGCCGATGGCCGCCGTTTAGCTTTCGTAGTGCGGTATGACGACCAGTCCGAAATTTTCACAGTGCGGGTGGATGGTGAAGATATTCAACAACTCACGTATAACACCGCCGACGATTTGATGCCTGATTGGTCGAGCGAGGGCGACATGATAGTGTTCGCCTCCTACGCATACGGCAATTCGGAAATCCTGTATATGAAGGGCGACGGTGACGAGCAGACGAGGCTCACCACCAGCGAATCGATGGACTTTCAACCCACCTGGTAGGCGGCCGGTCGTCTCCCGGAAAAGCTAACGCCCCAAACATGCCTGCTCGCGCACCCGACATCGACCCTGCGGACTGCGGCCCCATGCTGGCCGGTTTGACCGCGCCGTTGGCGGCGGTATCCACCCGGTCCGGCGACAGGCTCAACGCCCAGATTGCGGTGGCGATTACTTCTGCCTCGATAGTGCTCCATCGCCCCCGGTTGATTGTCCAGATCTACCGCACCAATTTCACCCATGATCTCATTGCGGCCAGCGGTGTACTGGCCGTGAATTTCCTGAGCGATGCTCAGTTGCCCCTGATCTGGGAACTGGGCATGCGGTCGGGCCGCGACGCCGACAAATTTGAGACGCTTGCGTATTCGACCGCAGCCACCGGGAGCCCGCTGATCCACGGCAGCTTCGGATTTCTGGATTGCCGCGTCGTCAACGCCATGGACGGGGGCGACATGACGGCGTTTCTGGTCGAGGTGATTGCGGCGCGAACCAACGGGGGCGAAAGGATGAACTGGCGCGACGCGAGGCCCCGTTTGCCGCAGCGTTGGGCTGACGAGTGGGACCGGAAAATCGCCGGCGAAATCGACGTTTCCCTCGAAACGATGGGGGAAATAGACCCGTCCCCGTGGCTGGAAAGGACCCAATCCCGCCAGCCACGCAGATGATAGAATGTGCCCGTCCTGAAACGCCGGCGGGCGCTTGCCGAGGGGTGCGCACGGTTCCATCATTTTGGGAAATTGTTCCCTGAACGGATAACGTGTGAGGACACAATCCCGTGCGGAGTCCCGCCGTCGGCCAACCCCGGTTTACGGTCGGTTGGTCCCTCACTGAAGTCTCCACCTGACAGCAGGCGAGTATCACCATGGAAGCAGATATTGCCGACGTAGTCGCTCGAATCCACGACACCCCGGAGCAGTCCGTGTTGGCGGTGGCTGGGGCTGGTAACTACGCCCTGGCGTGGCTGCTGGGGGTTGGCGGCGCTTCCCGCACCGTCCTGGAGACCCGGGTGCCTTACGGGTACCGCGCGATGACCGATTTCCTGGGCGGCTATGCCCCGGATCAGACTGTTTCCGCCGACACCGCCGTGCGGATGGCCCGGTCGGCCTGGCTCCGGGGCATGTCCCTGCGCGAGTCCGACGTTCCAATAATCGGCCTGAGCTGCACCGCAACCATCGCCACCGACCGCACCAAACGGGGCGACCACCGGGCGTTCGTCTCCACCTGGGACTCGCACCGCGTCACCACCGACACCCTGGTGTTGGAAAAGGGTCTGAGGGATCGCGCCGGCGAGGAGGACGTCGTCAGCCGACTTGTCATCGCCGCATTGGCCCGCGCCTCCGCCGTGGATGCCGAGATTAATTTGAGCCTGTCGCCCGCCGAGACCCTGACAACGGAAACGGATTCACACTCGGACCCCGTCCAGCGACTTCTGGATGGCTATGCCGATTGGGTGGTAGTTCGTCCTGACGGCGCCGCGGTGGTTGACGCCGAACCTCCCGCCGCCTTGCTCCCAGGGTCGTTCAATCCGCTGCACCAGGGACACATTGAGCTTGCCGCCGCCGCAAAGCGCGTGCTTGCGAATCCCGTCGCCTTTGAACTCTCGGTAGTGAATGTTGACAAACCTCCGTTGGAGGCTGAGGAAATCCGGCGCCGGGTCGACCAGTTCCAGGGAATCGGGACCGTGGTCCTGACCCGGGCCGAAACATTCCACAAGAAAGCCCAACTGTTTCCCGGTTGCGCCTTTGTCATCGGATGGGATACGGCCACCCGGTTGATCCAGCCGCGCTACTATGACAATTCTCAAACTGCGATGCTCACCGCGTTGGCCGAGATGTGGGGCGCCGGGAGCAGGTTCCTCGTGGCCGGCCGCGCCGACGAGCATGGCGTGTTTCGCACCCTGGGTGATATCGATTTGCCGAGCGGTTTCCAACCGCTGTTCGCGAACTTGCCCGAGGAATCGTTCCGCGCCGACGTTTCGTCCACGGCCATTCGCAACACCCGGTAGTTTGACACGTCGAAGGGCCGTTGCTACGATGTTTTAGTTTGAACTCATGAACACTCGTGCAGTCGCTTTAGCGTTATGACAATTCCCATCCTCCAGATCTTTGATCCTGCAGCATACGCTGCCAACTGGCTGGCAGTCGTGATCGCAATCGTGATTGCCCTGGCCGCCATCGGAGCGATGTTTGCCGGCTCTCAACTGCTTTCTGCGCGCCGCCGGTCTGCCGAGAAGCTCACCACCTACGAGTGTGGCATTCCGCCCACGCCATTTGCGTGGTCGAACATCAACATCCGCTTCTACATCTTTGCCATCCTCTTTCTCATATTCGACGTCGAAGCGGTGTTCCTCTTCCCGTGGGCGGTGGTGTTCATCAAGGAGCAAGCGGCGGGGAATCCAATCCCGTTCTATGCGATGATTCTTTTCCTCGCGATGCTGTTCTTCGCGGTGATCTACGGGTGGCGCAAGGGGGTGCTGGATTGGCAGAAGTAAGGCCGCAGCCGGGCGATGAGCAGGTCTCGCCGCTGGCCCTGCCGCCGCAACCTACCGAGATCATCCTGGGTTCGGGCAACCGCCCGGGTCCCAGTCTGCTGAATCAGGCCACCGACGGGAAGGTGCCTGGCGTAATCACCACCACCACCGAGCAGTTGTTCGCGATGGCCCGCAAGTCCTCGCTTTGGACGTTGAGTTTCGGGCTGGCCTGCTGCGCGATCGAGATGATCTCCACATACATGGCCCACCACGACTTCGACCGGTTCGGGGTGGTCACCTGGCCTTCTCCGCGGCAGTCCGACGTGATGATCGTCGCCGGCACCGTGGTCAAGAAGATGGCGGAGCCGATCCGGTTGCTTTATGAGCAGATGCCGGAGCCCAAATGGGTTATCGCCATGGGGAGCTGCGCCACCAACGGCGGCCCGTATTACCGTTCCTACTCCGTCGTGATGGGGGTTGACCACATTATTCCCGTGGACGTTTACGTGCCGGGTTGCCCGCCGCGTCCGGAAGCCCTGCTGTACGGAATCCTAAAGCTCCAGGAAAAGATCATGGCCGACGCCGGAGACCGCGGTGCCGCGCCCCAGGCGTAACGCTCCTGAAGCAGAGGCCGAGCCGCCGCCCGACCCGATCGAACTACTGTCGGCCGAGCGGCGAGCCACGTTGGACACGGCGCTGGCGATTTTAGAAGAATTTTCTCCTGAGGCCGGCGCACTGGGCGATCTGCCCCAGGTCGCGGTTCCACCTACCCATATCGCTGGCGTTTGCGCCTCCTGTCGCGACCACTCCGAGTTGGATTGCAAGTTGCTCCTGTGTCTGGCCTGCGTGGACTATCAGGATCGCTTTGAACTGGTCTATTTCCTGCAATCGCTGACCATCGAAAAAACGCTGGTCATCAGGACAGCGGTTCCGTACGACGACCCAGTCTTGCCAACCGTCTCGAGCGTGTGGCCGGCGGCTGACTGGTACGAAAGGGAGGCCCACGACCTGTTCGGCGTCGCGTTCGCTGGACACCCTGATCTCTCCCCCCTGTTGCTCTACCCTGAGTTTGAGGGGCATCCGGGTCGAAAAGCATACGATTTCTACGATTACCGTGAGTTCTAGCATGACCGCACCGGTCGAAATGGTTGTCCAGCAGGAAGACGGAACGGTTCAATTGACCGCCCGCGTCGTGCCCGACGGGAACCGCTTCGTGGCGGTGGTTGACAGCCTCGGGCTTGAGGGCAGGGGCGCCACCGCGGACGCCGCTCAGCAATCGTTGGTGCAAACGCTTCGCGGGTGGTTGGAGCGTCAGGACACGTCCGGAAAGCTGGGTGCAGCGCTGGGCGTAGACGAACTTGACGAGGAGACCGAGATAGTGCTGCAATTCGTCGACGACGCGCCGGTTCGCTCGGACGAACCCCGCTGACCCATGGACCGTATCGTGTACCAGATCGAGGAGTCGCGGGCCGGAACCGGCTGGTCGGCGCATTGCCCGGAACTTGAGGTGACCGTATTTGGCGATACGCGCGACGACGCGCGCACAGCGTTGCGCCGGCAGGTCGGCGATTACCTGGAGGATTGCGAGGAACTGGGCATTCTGGAAGACACCCTGATCGAAGCCGGGTTCTACGATAATGGAGAAGTCTGGATGAGCAGCTTGATCGAACCTCCCCAGCCCAGTATCAGGTTCATCGGCTCGCCGTTCCCTCCCACCACGTAGCGTCAAGCCAATCTCGCAGCCCAGAAACTCAATGAGCATGGTCCAGTCAACCACATCGCCAGGCGCAATCGACCGAACGGATTCCCAGCCGGTCGAGATGCTGCTGAACATGGGCCCGCAGCATCCCTCTACCCACGGCGTGTTCCGCATGGTGCTATGGGTGGACGGCGAAAAGATCGTGGATGTCGAACCCCATATCGGGTATCTGCACCGAGGCTCCGAGAAGCTGTGTGAGGGCGAGCAGTACCACCAGATCGTCACGCTGTTCGATCGCATGGACTACATCGGCAACTTCAACAACGAGCTGGTCTATTGCATGGCGGTGGAGAGGCTCATGGGGTTGGAAGTCCCGGAGCGCGCGGAGTACATCCGGGTAATTCTTTGCGAGCTGAACCGCATCGCCAGCCACCTGCTTTATGTCGGCACCATGGGCCTGGACGCCGGCGCGATGACCCCGGTGATGTTTTCCTTCCGAGGGCGGGAACGGGTGCAGGCGCTGTTCGAAGCCGTCTCCGGGGCCAGGCTGATGCACAATTATTTCCGCATCGGCGGCCTGAAAGAAGACGTACCCGACAACTTCCGCCAGTTGATGGACGAGTTGATGCCCGTCCTCCGCGAGGACGTGGAACAGAGCGACCGCATCCTGACGTTCAACGAAATTTTCCTGTCCCGCCTCAAGGACGTGAGCCCCATATCCTCCGACGAAGCCATCGCGCTCGGTTTGACCGGTCCTCTGTTGAGAGCGTGCGGGTACGAATACGACGTCCGCAAGGCCCAACCATACTCCGTGTACGACCGCTTCGACTTTGAAGTCCCGGTGGGGCTCGACGGTGACTGCTGGGACCGCCACTGGGTGCGGGTGCAGGAGATGTACCAATCGTTGCGCATCGTTGAACAGGCGATGGAGCAGTTGCCGGACGGCCCGGTGGCATCACCGCTCGGCCGCCGCCTGATCCGGCCCCCGGCGGGCGAGTCCTACGTCCGCGCCGAAAATCCCAGGGGAGAAATCGGCGTTTATCTGATCAGCGACGGGACGGACAAGCCCTACCGCCTGAAGGTCCGTCCGCCATCATTCTGCAACCTGTCCGCCCTCCGGCGCCTGCTGTTGGACACGTGGTTGGCAGACAGCGTCGTTGTCCTGGGATCCCTGGACATCGTGCTCGGTGAGGTCGATCGGTGAGTTTCCTGATCAATCTTGCCTGGAGCGCCCTCGGCCTGGCGATCATGTTTGCCGTCCTGTCTGCGGTCGTCCTGTCCATGGTTTGGTTGGAACGAAAAGCCCTGGGCCGGCTCCAACTCCGTTACGGCCCGACCCGGACCGGGAAGTTCGGTTTGCTCCAGCCCGTGGCGGATGCCGTTAAACTCATCCTAAAGGAAGACATCGTCCCCAATGACTCGGAAAAAGCGATCTTCTGGATCGCCCCGGTGATCGTCGTTGTGTCGGCGTTCGTCATCTGGGTAACCATTCCGGGCGGCGACAACGTTGTGATCAAGAATCTCCCGCTCGGTCTGTTTTACATCATCGCGTTTGCGGTGGTCGGTATCCTGGGATTGGTGCTGGCGGGATGGGGTTCGGCCAACAAGTACGGAATCATGGGAGGGCTGCGCTCGGCTGCCCAATTGATCTCCTACGAAATTCCCGTGGTGCTGGTCGCTGCCGCCGTGGCCATATTGGCGCAGTCCCTCGACCTGCGTGAAATCGTGGCCGCACAATCCACCTATCCGTACCTGGTAGTCCTGCCCCTGGGTTTGGTGATTTTTTTCATCGCGGGCCTGGCTGAAGTGGGGCGCACGCCTTTCGACATCTATCACGCCGAGAGCGAAGTGGTTGGCGGCCCGTTCGTCGAGTACAGCGGCGCCCACTGGTCGGTATTTTTCCTGGCCGAATACATCAATACGTTCGCGATCGCGGCGCTGACCGCTCTGCTGTTCCTGGGGGGATGGGGCGGCCCCGGTTTGCCCGACGTGGTGTGGTTCCTGTTCAAGACCTACGCCGTGGTGTTGGTGGTGTTCTGGGTACGCGGCACCTTCCCGCGCCTTCGGATCGATCAGTTGATGGCATTCGCCTGGAAGGTGATGGTCCCGCTGTCTTTCTATACCGTCATCATCGCGGCCGTGTATCGGTTCTACGATCTGCCGTGGTGGTCCCTCACCATTCTGTCCCTCATAGGACTCGGCGCAGCGGGATGGATCATCTATCGCCGGATGACGGCCCCGGCGCGCAGGGTCATTGAAACGCAACGGCGTTTGGCCGCCCGGAGGGCGTCCGCCGCATCATCGTCAAGCACGTGACTCCCTTTGCTGGTATGATGTTGATAGAGCCCTCAGCGGCCGTCCAACCATGACGATCCAGACACGCAAAATCTCGGTTGAGGAATTCTGGGCGATGCCGGATGATCCCGGCCATCGCTACGAATTGGTGGACGGAGAACTGGTTGACATGGACGGCGCGCCGCGGCATGGAAGGCTCACCGGTCACATTTATTCGCTGATGGATTCACACATCGCAGTCGCTCGGTTGCCATTTGACGTGGGCGTCAGCACCGGGTTCCAAATGGACGTTTTTACCCTGCGGTTTCCCGGTGTCCACGTGACATCCTGGGAACGGATGGCGGCTTACGATGAGGAGGCCGGCGGATGGCCCAAATTTGCGCCGGAGGTAGCAGTCGAGGTGGTGTCGCCCAGCAACATCCACGTTGCGTTGGCGCTCAAGGCCCGGGAGTATTTCCACAACGGCGCGCTTGCTATGTGGATCGTCAACCCGGAGACGCGGACCGTAACCATCCGTCGACCCGGAGCGGAGGATAATATCTTCGCCTCCGGAGAAATCGTTGACGGCGGACCTGAGATCCCCGGATTCTCCTGTGCCGTCGCAGAGGTGTTTGCGGTGTTGGATCGCATGCCCAAGGCAACCGGAAGGGACAACTGATCGTGCTGGAAAGCTTGAAAGGAATGATGCTCACCCTGGCGTCCACGGTTACCGGCCTGCGGCGTCCGGTTACGCAGCAGTATCCCGTGCAGGCCACGCCGGTGAAACCCAGGTTCATGGGTTTCCCCGCGCTCACCTGGGATGGCGAAATCAGCGAACCCTACTGCACCGGCTGTATGGTTTGCATCCGCAATTGCCCGACGCAGTGCATGTCCGCCAGCATGATGGACAACCCCAAGCACGCTGAGGGAGAGAGCAGCCGGCGCAAAATCGTCGACTACTTCGAAATCAACCTCAACCGTTGTATATTGTGTGGAATCTGCGTGGAATACTGTAATTTCGATGCCATCGTCATGAGCCACGAGCATGAAATGAGTACGTACGCTCGCAACGGCGACCGCGTCGATCTCCCAGTCCTGCTGGACATCGGAAAGAAATACCAAGACAAGACCGACTGGATTCCGCCCACCGTTTTGGCAAAGCGCAAGGCGGACGCCGCCAAGGCCGCTGCCGAGTCGTCCGGCGATTCGCAAGAGTGATCGATCACCTGCCCAGCCCAGAGGAACGACGTGCCCAGAGAAGACGAACGTTACCGTAACCTGTCGCCCAGACACCCCGAATACTGCACCTGCGTGGAGTGCGTGGAGCAACGGCTGAAGGCGGACCAGGCCAGTCCCGTTCAGCGGGTCGGCGGCCTCGTGGGCAAAATTGCTGGGAAAGCCGCTAAAGCCGGCAAGATCGGCAAGGGTAAGCGCCGCGGAAAATCGGGCGGTTCGGGGAAAGCGCGAGAGCGTTCGCAGGCGGTTGGCGAAAGGGTACGCAAGCACAAGGATAATTGCGAGTGCGCCACCTGTACGCTCCTGAAATCCATCTGATCGCCGTCCACAGATCCCGGTCTCGGTAGTTCATCTATCCACCAATGCATCCACCGCAGTCGCAACCACATCGTTCGAGCCGCCAACCGGGCGGCTCATACTTTGATTCCTGGTCGGAGCGGCTTCACGCCACCGCCATCTGCGAGGTCAGTTAGCTTTGCAGTTGGCGCTTTTTGTCATCGTGGCCATCCTCACCCTGGGGGGTGCGCTGGGTGTGGTGGCTACACGCAACGTTGTGCATGCCGCATTGTTTTTGCTCCTGTCGTTGCTGGGAGCGGCCGGCGTGTATCTGCTGTTGTTCGCCGAATTTCTGGCGTTGGTCCAGGTGCTCATCTACGGCGGCGCGGTCATTATTGTGGTCCTGTTCGCGGTAATGCTGACCCGGTCGTCGGAATACCCGAGCATTACCGACAACCGTCAGTGGCCATTGGGGCTGGTTACGGCCGCAGTCCTGTCCTGCGTATTGGGCGCCGCATTCTGGTTGGCCCCCGATCTCGGGACGGAACCGCAGGCACCCGCGTTCACCGGATTGGCGGCCTCTCTTTTCACCAAGTGGGCCCTTCCGTTTGAGATAGCTTCGTTGGTCCTTCTGGTGGCTCTCATCGGCGCCATCATCATCGCGCGCGCCCAAGACTCAACGACTCGCGACAACTACTCAGGCGAGCGCGAGGGTTAGCTTGCCGATGGTCCCCCTGCTTTACTTCCAGCTTCTCGGCGCGGCCCTGTTTGGCATCGGTCTCTATGGCGTGTTGGCCCGTCGCAGCGCGGTGCTCATCGTCCTGTCCATCGAGCTCATGCTCAATGCGGTGAACATCAACCTGATTGCCGCTGCGTCTTACCTGAACGGGGTTGGCCGCTTTGAGGCGTTCGACGGTCAGATCATCGCCATATTTGTGATC
>JAJDXU010000214.1 GCA_022823105.1 Dehalococcoidia bacterium | reverse complement strand
CACCAGATGTGGGCCGCCCAGCACTACGGCTACAAGGAACCCAACTCGCTGATCACCTCCGGCGGTAGCGGCGCGATGGGCTTCGAAGTCCCCGCGGCCCTCGGCGCCAAGGTCGGCCGGCCCGACAAGACCGTCTGGTCCATCGCCGGCGATGGCGGCTTCCAGATGACCCTGTGCGACCTCGCAACCGCCGTGGAAAACGACATCGACGTTAAATACGCTATCCTCAATAACGGGTCCCTCGGCATGGTCCGACAGTGGCAGGACTTCTTCTACGACAAGGATTTCTTCTCCACCATCTACAGCCGAAATCCCGACTTCGTGAAGCTGGCCGAGGCCTACGGCATCCGCGGCATCCGGGTCACCAAGCAGGAAGAAGTCGCCGGAGCCATCCAGGAAGCCATGGAGACGCCCGGCCCTGTGGTAGTCGATTTCGTAGTCAAAGAGGACGAGTTCGTGTACCCGATGATCCCGGCCGGTGAATCGGTCCATGAAATGATGGAAGAACCCGAGCCCGAGGGGGTGGGAATTGAAACCGCATAACCCTGAACAGCACACCATCATCGCGCTGGTGCAGGACCGACCGGGCGTGCTGACGCGGGTCGCCAGCCTGTTCCGCCGTCGCGGGTTCAACATCGCCAGCCTCGCCGTCGGCGCCAGCGAGCAGCCCGGCCTCTCCCGCCTCACCTTCGTGGTAACCGGCGATCAGTACACCGTGGAGCAGGCCACTCGCCACCTCGACAAGCTGATCGACGTGGTCAAGGTCTCCAATATCTCCGCCGAGGACGTCGTCGCGCGCGAACTGGCCCTGATCAAGGTCCGCGCCACGCCCTCCAACCGCAGCGAAATCCTCGAAATGGCAAATCTGTTCCGCGCCAAGATCGTGGACGTCGGCGCCCGCTCCCTCGTCGTGGAAATCACCGGCGAGGAAGACAAGATCGACGCCCTGTACGACCTACTCCGGCCCTTCGGCATTCTCGAACTCATGCGCACCGGGCGCGTCGCCATGGTGCGCGGCAAGACCTCCGGTCGCATTAGCGACGATGTCGGAGCCGACTCCGTGGTTATCGCTCGAAACGGCGCCCTGGCAGAGCTCGCCGGCGCCGTGCCCGGACACTACGAAGGCGTCTAACCAAATATCCCGGTCCGTCCCCAGCCGGACCGGGCAAACCAACTAAGGATGTTCTAATGGCAGTTAATATCTACACCGAAAAAGACGCCGACATGTCCTTCCTCGAAGGCAAGACCGTCGGCATGATCGGCTACGGCAGCCAGGGCCACGCTTACGCCCTGAACCTCCACGACAGCGGAGTCAATGTCATGGTCGGCCTGTACGAGGGCAGCGCCAGCCGGCAGGCCGCCCGGGATGCCGGGCTGGCAGTGGGCAGCGTCGCCGAGGTCGCCAAAGAGGCCGACGTGATGATGGTCGCCATCCCCGACCACGTTCAGAAGGACGTGTACCGGGATGAGATCGAGCCCAACCTGGGGCCGGGCAAAGCCCTCATGTTCGCTCACGGTTTCACCATTCACTACCAGTTCGTCGTTCCGCCGCCCACGGTGGACGTGATGATGATCGCCCCCAAGGCTCCCGGCCACCGCATGCGTGAGCACTTCGTGGAGCAGGGCATCGGCGTGCCCTGCCTCCTGGCCATTCACCAGGACGCCACCGGCAACGCCAAGAACATCGGGCTTGCCTACGCAGCCGGCATCGGCTGCGCCCGCGCCGGCGTCCTCGAAACCACGTTTAAAGACGAGACCGAGAGCGACCTTTTCGGCGAGCAGTCGGTCTTGTGCGGCGGCGTTACCGCCCTGATCAACCTGGCCTTCGAGACCCTGGTCGAGCGCGGCTATCCGCCCGAAATCGCCTATTTCGAGTGCCTCCACGAGCTCAAGATGATCGTCGACCTGAGCCAGCAGGGCGGGTTCAACTACATGCGCTACTCTGTCAGCGACACCGCCGAGTACGGCGACCTGACCCGTGGCACCCGCGTCGTAGACGACCATGTCCGCGAAAACATGCACCGCGTCCTCGACGACATTCAGAGCGGGTCCTTCGCCCAGGAATGGATGGCGGAATGCGACGAGGGACGGCACAACTTCCTGCGCCTGCGCCAGGAAGCCCGCACCAGCCGCATCCACGAGGTCGGCCGCGGTCTCCGCGAGATAATGCCCTGGCTGAACCCGCGCGAAATCGAGTAATTTTTCGCTGTGGCCCTGGTCCGTCGGGGTGGATATTCAGTCGCCCCACCGACCCTTGCAGCGAACCACTTGGAGGATTCACATGAGCATGGAGGTACTGTGCAGAGCAGTTCACCATCGCAGTCTGGTCTTGGCGGGGCTGGATGCGGTGGACTGCGTGTGCCTGCCGCACCTTTCCTCGAGAGTCGAAATCTAACGGCCAACGCCAACGCGCCGTGAGCGGCGCACAACCCCACAGAAGGAAAGGAACCAAAATGGCTGCACAAGTAAAGTTTCTGGATACCACCCTGCGCGATGGTGAACAGTCCGCCGGCATCGGAATGACCGTCGACGAAAAAATGCAGATCGCCCGCCAACTGGCCCGTATGAAAGTGGACATCATCGAGGCCGGCTTTGCCGCCAGCTCCCCCGGTGATTTCGAGGCGGTCTCCAGAATCGCCAACGAGGTCGAAGGTCCCATCATCTGCTCCCTGTCCCGCGCCGTCGCCGGTGACGTGGACGCGGCGTGGAACGCCATCAAGGGAGCGCAGCAGCCTCGTATTCACGTCTTCCTGTCGTCCTCCGAAATCCACCAGATGCACCAGCTCCGCAAGGACCGGGAAGACGTCATGAACATGGCCGTGGACATGGTCTCCCGGGCCAAGGGCTACTGCGACGATGTCGAGTTCTCACCCATGGACGCCACCCGGACCAACCGGGAGTACCTGTACCGGATGCTGGAAGAGGTCATCAGGGTTGGCGCCACCACGATCAACATCGCTGACACGGTGGGCTACGCCATCCCGTCCGACTTCCAGACCATGCTGAACGACATTCAGCAGAACGTCCGCGGCATCGAGAACGTCACCCTGTCCGTTCACTGCCACAACGACCTCGGCCTGGCCGTGTCCAACAGCCTGGCCGCCATCGAAGTGGGCGCCCGCCAGGTCGAAGGCTGCATCAACGGCATCGGCGAGCGTGCCGGCAACGCCTCGCTGGAAGAGATCATCATGGCGCTGGACACCCGCAAGGACTTCTTCGGCGTCGACCTCAACGTGGACACGACCCAGATCTACCCCAGCAGCCGCCTCGTCAGCCGCATCACCGGCATGAACGTGCAGGCCAACAAGGCCATCGTGGGCGAAAACGCCTTCCGCCATGCATCCGGCATCCACCAGGACGGCGTGCTGAAGGACCGCTCCACCTACGAAGTGATGAAGCCCGAGCGCGTCGGCCTCCCGCCGGACGTTCAGCTCGTGCTGGGCAAGCTCAGCGGCCGCGCCGGCCTGCAGGCCCGACTGGAAACCTTGGGCTACTCGCTGGACCGCGAGGAGGTCACGGGCGTGTACCAGCGATTCCTCGAACTGGCCGATAAGAAGCCCGAAATCACTGACCGCGACCTCGAAATCCTGATGGACGAGGAGAATCGCTCCGCCACGGAACCGGTCTCCTATTCGTTGGAAACGGTGCACTTCACCAGCGGCGACAAGGATATTCCCACCGCCACCGTGCGCCTCATCGGCCCCGATGGCGAGACCTACACCGACGCATCCACCGGCAACGGCCCGGTGGACGCCGTGTGCCGGGCCATCGACCGGGTGATCGGCAATACGGCGCGGATCGAAGACTTCCAGGTGCAGGCTGTTACCGAAGGCCGCGACTCCGTGGGTTCCGTCACGATGCGCGTGGAAAACAGCGGCCGCATCTTCACCGGCCGCGGCGCCAACACCGACATCATCGTCGCCAGCGCCCAAGCTTACCTCAGCGCGATGAACCGCATGCTCGCCGCCGACGAAGAAGCCGCGCTGCCCGCAGTCGGCACCACCCCGGACTAAACCCGATTCCGAAACCGCCGCATCGCGTAGGGGCAGGTTTGAAACCTGCCCCTACTCACATCAACCTACTGCTCAGATTACAACAACGGCATCTGCACAGCCTGATCACCGGGTCCGGCATTCTTGCCCAGATGGATGGCGGCATAACCTTGCTGACGCAGATGAGCCGCCAGATCCGGGAAGCCAAACACCGTGTACACTCGCTTGGGCCGAACGGCTTGGACGTATCCCATCAGGTCGTTGAAATCTGCATGGTCGCTGTAGGGCAGACTGGAGTCCCCGGGCCGGCCTCGCCCCCAGGGCTTTTCGCCCCTGCCAGCCGCCCATCCGGTCAGTTCCAGGTAGCGAGCCGACTTCCCGGGCGGGAGGCTCTGCCCTACCTGCTCCCGGGATTTCCGACTCGGTGGGAAGATGCACACCTCTCCATCCCGAAAATCGCCGGCAAAGAGGCGATACTCGCCGGGGAAACGCACGCCCCCGGACTCATACCGTCGTGCGATGTCATACACGCTCTCCTCGCATGCCACCGGTAATCCGGCGGTTAGCAGGTGGTGCAGCGCCTCCTGGGCCTTGCCCAACCTCCAGCCCAGGACAATGGGGATTGCGCCCTGCTCCAGCCACTGGCCGATGACTCGTAAGGCCGTCCCGATGGCCTCCTCCTGAGGGGGAAACACGTAATCCGGTCGACCGTAGGTGCTCTCTATCACCAGCGTGTCGCAGTGAATGGCCTCAACCGGCTCGTTGATGGGCGATGGCTGGATACGCAGATCGCCCGTGTAGAGCAGGCGTTCGCCGGTTCGGCGATCCATCACCAGGGTCTGCGCGGAGCCGAGACAATGGCCTGCCGGATGCAGGGTGATCGAGTATTCTGGCGTTTCCAGCGATTCCCCGTATCCCAGTTCCACCGGTTCGGACCGCTTGAAATAATCGTCCAGCAGGATGCGCGTTCCCTGCGTCAGCACCGGTCTGACATGTCGGGCGATGTGGTCGGAGTGGGCGTGGGAGACCACCGACGTGTTGCGCTTTCGCAGGGAATCGAGCCAGAGGTCAAATTGGGGCAGGTACACTCCCCGGTCGAATACCACGTCCACGTGAAAAACCCGGCCGCCGGTTGCGGCGCGCCGAGTATAGCATGGTCGGTTGGGCGTTCATCTTCACGGCATCATGCTGGCGGGGTCCGGGGCGCGGCCCTGCGCAGGTGGGAACGAGGCATGTTTCTCCCCTGCCGGAAACTTGGTGGCTGGCCTGAGAAAATTGCGTCAACGCCAGTCAGGACGGCGACTCCGGGCGCTATCCAAATTTACGGACAGCGGCCAGGCCTTTTTGGCGACCACATTCAGCGTATCGTCCCGCCGCGACACCGTGCCCTCCACAACCACCAGCGTATGACGCAGCGCGCCCTTGAGCCGCTCCCACTCCGCCGGCCAGACGGCCAGGGGAATCAGACCAAACTCATCCTCCAGGGTCAGGAACACCGCCGCCGCCAGTGGGCGTTGCCGGCGCACGACCCGTCCCGCCACGCGCACCGTGTCGCCATCCTTTGTCCCCAGCAACTCGTCGCTGGTGAACACGTCAATGAGTTCGTGACGGACCAACTCCATCACATGGCCGTCGGGGCACAGACCCATCATGGCGTACTCGTCCAGCATCCGGTCGGCCCGGTCGCGTGCTGCCAATGTCTCCGGCGCATCCGCCACCGACATGGGCAACGCCAGCTGACCTCGGCGCACGCCGGGCACGTACCCGGCTCCAACCTGCCACAATGCAGCGCTCCGGTCGGTGAAATCGATGAGCCTGTCCATGGCGCCGGCCCGGGTCAGGTTCTCCAGGGCCTCTCGGGACAACCCGGACCGTGCCAGCACGTCGGAAAGACCGGCGAACGGGCGAGCTTTTCGCGCCGCCAGCAGTATCGACCCCAGCCGGGCGTCAATGCCCTTTACAAAAGTCAATCCGATGCGCAGCGTGTCCGCGCCCTCAGCGGTGCAGAGTAGTTCGGACCGGTTGACGTCGGGATACGCGACACGCAGCCGCAGCCGCCGGGCGTCCTGCTTGAGCGTGTCCAGGTCCCAGAACCCCATGGGCTGCTGATTGAACAGCGCAACAAAAAATTCCAGGGGATGGTAACGTCGCAGCCATGCCATCTGGTAGGCGGTGAAGGCGAATGCCAGGGCATGCCCCTCCGGGAACATGTAGTGGGGGTTGAACTTGCCGAAGATGGCCTCGGCGGCGGGCACTGGGACGCCACGTTGGGCGGCCCCGTCCAGGAACATCTGACGGTAGGATTCCACCAGGGTCTCCCCGTTGCGACGGCCGAAGGCCCGACGCATCCGGTCCGCATCGGCTGCGGTGAATCCCCCAACGTCCATACCCAGCTGCACCACCTGGTCCTGGAACATGATGACCCCCATGGATCGCTCCAGCGCGTTTCGCTCCAGCGGATGGTCATAGCGCCAGCGCATCCCTTCCCGCCGGCGCAGGTACTCTGCCACGCCGTCGTTGGCTCCCACTCCTGGCCTTACGGCAGCCACCTCCAGGGCCAGGTCGTAAATGTGACGAGGACGCATCCGCACGATGGTCTGCATCTGGGCGGCAGACTCAACTTGGAACACGCCCACGGTATCGCCCCGGCCCAGGTCCTCGAAAACGCCCTCATCCCAGTAGTCAATGCGGCTCAGGTCGGGCTCGGTGCCGGTGCGGTCGCGCACCAGCCGCACCGCCTCCTGCATCTGTGACAGCGCGCCCAGCGCCAATATGTCGATTTTCAGGACGCCGGCATCATCAACGCTGTCCTTGTCCCAATGGGCCACGTAACGTCCATCTATTGCCGACGGCTGGACCGGCATCAGGTCGGTGAGCGGCGTGGAACTGACCAGCATTCCACCGGGGTGCTGGGCCAGCCCCTTGGGAAATCTGGCCAACTGTTCCGACAAAGTCAGCAGATCTCGCCAGCCGGGCCGGTCAGCCCGGGCCAGCAGGGTCGGCGAAGTCGACAACTCCGAAACTGAATCGGTCTCCAGGCTTTTGGCCAGCGCGCCAACCTCTTCAGGCGGCAGACCCAACGCTTTGCCCAGATCCCGCACGATGCCGCGCGCCTTGTACGTGGCAAACATCCCGGCCAGCGCGGCGTGATCCCAGCCCCATTCCTCAATAATGCGCAGAATAAGACGCTCCCGAATGTCCCTCGGAAAGTCCAGGTCGATGTCCGGCAGCGTAGTGGCCTCGGCGGACAGGAACCGGTCCAGCGTGAGTCCATATTCCACAGGATCAACGTGGGACAGCCCGATCAAATACCCGACCAGCATCGATACTGACGACCCGCGCCCTCGGCCGGGCGGCAGCCATTCCAGCGGAGTCTCCAGATGTCCCCAGCCCAGTTCCAGCATGCATTCCCGGGCCAGCTCCACGATGCGGTGATAGACCAGGAAAAACCCGGCCAGATCGTGACGGCGTATCAGGTCAAACTCCTCATCCAGCCGCTCCCTCACCTTCCGGTCGATGCTTCCATAGCGTCGGGCGGCCGACTCCTCGCACAGTCGCTCCAGCCAGGATTGCGCGTTGTAACCGGGCGGAACCGGACAATCCGGATAGGCATAACGTCCCTGCAGATATTCAGGCAGACTGAAATCCGAGCACCGCTCGGCCATGATCAGGGTGTTCCGGACCGCCTCGGGATGGGACCGGAAAAGCCGGCCCATGACCGCCGGGGGCTTCAATGCGTACTGTCCGTTGACCTTGAGCCGTTCCCTGATGTCCGATAGCGACGCGTTCAGTCGCACCGCAGTGAGGGCGTCGTGCAAATGCGAACGATACGGGTCGTGATACCACACTTCGTTGGTCGCCACGGCGCCGACGCCGCATCGCTCCGCCAATTCGCCCAGGCGCTTGTTGCGTGTGATGTCGCCGTGCGCCAAGTGCTGCTGCAACTCCAGGAATACGCTGCCGCGCGTCAACCTTTGGCAGTACCTTTCGACCACGGATTGCGATCCTGACCAGTCGCCGTTCCGAATCAAGCCGGCGAGAATGCCATCCGGCGCGCCCAGCAACGCAATGAGCCCATCAGCGTGAGACTCCAGGAACCGCCCATCCAGCACGGGGTCGGTACGCCCTCCGGTCATGTGGGCCAGCGAAATCAGGCGCGACAGATTGGCATATCCCTCGCCGGTCTCTGCGATAAAGGTGACCGGGCCATAACCCTCCGGCTCACGCACGATGAGGTCCGCGCCGACGATGGGATGGACACCGGCGGTCCGGCATTGCTCGCTGAACTCCAGCGCCCCGCACAGGTTGGACGTATCGGTCAACCCCAGGGCAGGGTAGCCGTAGGCAAGGGCCGTGGTCACCATGTCCGCCGTTGACGACGCCCCCGCGCCGAAGGAGTACCAGGAATGAGCGCGTAGCTCGACATATTCGACGGTCACGGCGATCAGTACCCTTGCCGGAACCAGCCGTCGGCAATCAGATCGTGGTACACCGTCATCAGCCCGCCGTTGGCCAGGGCCAGACGCCAGTAGCGTCTGCGCACCGGGTCGCTGGTCCACCACTCAGTGTCCACCTCCCACAGGTCCACCACCCGGTCGACCGCGTGCCAGGTCTTCGAATCAGCGCCTACCCGTTTGGGCGTATCACCACTGCAACTGACCTTCACAGGCGATGGGATGGAGAGAGGGACCAGTGATGATGCGAACGCCCATCGCCGCTCGGGCAGCGGGGACCCGGAAATCATCCGGACCAACCGGTCAACGCCGGGAATCTCAGGAGGCACTCGGCTGGGCGGTCGCGACCATAGGGTCGACTGGCGCCCGATTTCCGGGGAGAACCCGGACAACGTCAGGGAGAGGTCTGCAACCGCTTCATCGGGCCAGCGGCCGGCGCCCAGCGCGTCCCGCGCGCCCAGCCCCGCCAGCAGCGCCCTGGTGAGCGTTTCGGTGGATGTCGCCGGCTCGCGCAGAGCGCGTTCGAATCGCCACACTCTGCCGGAGAGCAGACCCCCCTCCAAGGCCGCGCGACCGACTCTCCGGCCTCTCAGGGCAGCAGACCGCCACAGCCTTTCCGCCAGCGCACTCACGCCCGCCTCCATGCCCGAAACGGTGTCCACCGGAAAGGGGAACTCCAGGCGCTCGGTCAGCGTCTCCGGCAGACGGGTTGGAATGACCGGCTCAGGGTCAATGCCGTTGGCGAGTTTCCAGATCCGTATTCCGGTCGGACCCAGGAACTCCGATAGCGCGGACATCGGCAGCGCCGCAACATCGCCCAGCGTGTTGAACCCGAATCCGGAAAGTCGCGCCGAGGAGTCCGGATCCAACGGCAGCCAGGACACCGGCAGCGGGGATAACCAGTCGGATGCGTCATCCGGAGCTCGCAGCCATCCCCCGCCGCCGGCGCAAGCCGCGGCGCACCGTGCCGGGAACTTGCCGCCACCAATGCCCAACCGGGGAGATAGCCGCCCATCACAGGCAGATAGAATTGCGTAGGCCATCTCGTCGATACCACCGTACATATCATCCATCCCGGCAAGGTCAAGGTAGAAGACGCCAGGCTCGGCAGCCTCGACTTGCGGGACCGCGTCGCACAGCCCGGCCAGCAGGGTGTCGTTGATCTCAGACAAATAGACGGGATCGGACGGAAGTGTTATGGCGTCGGAGCATTGGGACAGTGCCTCCGAAACGCTTTGCCCCTCCGCGACACCCACAGCTTCGTCGGAGGCGTCCAGCACAACCTGTCGGCCACCATTCGAGATGGTGATGATCAGGGGATGCCCCTTCAGTTGTGGCTCACGGAGCAACTCCGCTTTTA
>JAJDXU010000037.1 GCA_022823105.1 Dehalococcoidia bacterium | reverse complement strand
AGGCCGCCGCGCCTCCCGACCGCAGGCGCTGGAAAGCTCCGTGTGACCTTTCGCGAGCTCACGCGCAATCTGCGGAGGCCCGACTCAGGCCGCAGCCCAGCCCTCTGACAACGCTTCGGCCTGCTCCAACACGGTAAGCGTCGCCTTCTCCTGCTTGTCGGGCGGGTAGCCATGTTTGCGCAGGATACGGCGCACCAGGACGCGGAGTTGCGCCCGCACGTTCTCTCTCAGCGTCCAGTCGATGGTTACGTTATTCCGAACGGTTTGCACCAACTCGCGGGCAATAGAGCCGAGCGTTTCGTCGCCCAGAACTTGCACGGCACTGTCGTTGGTTTCCAGGGCGTCGTAGAAAGCCAGTTCATCATCGGTCAGACCCATCCTTTCGCCCCGTGCACTCGCCTCGCGCATCTCCCTCGCCAGTTGGATCAGTTCCTCGATGACCTGCGCCGCCTCAATGGCACGGTTCTGATAGCGGCGCAGGGTTTGTTCCAGCATCTCAGCGAAGGAACGGGCTTGCACCACGTTGGCGCGGCGGCGGGTAGCCACTTCGCCCCGGAGCAGCTTTTGCAGCAGCTCAACCGCCAAGTTGCGTTGGGGCATCCCCTGCACCTCGGCCAAGAACTCCTCAGACAAGACCGAAATGTCGGGCTTGTCCAACCCGGCGGCGGCGAAGATGTCCAGTACCCCTTCCGACGCCACCGCGCGGGAAACGATCTGGCGCACCGCCAGGTCCAGGTCCTCTTCCGGTCGAGCCTCGCCGGCCGCCCGCTTGCTCAACGCCGCCCGAACCGCTTGGAAGAATCCCACGTCGTCCCGGATGCGAAAAGTTTCTGTGTGAGGCACGGCCAGGGCGAAGGCCTGGGACAGGTCCCTGACCGCTGTAATGCAACGGTCCTTGCCGTTTTCCTGGGCCAGGATGCGCTCCTGGGCGGTAGGAAGCAGCCCCAACCGTTCCGCCGGCGCTCCGGTCGTCCATTTCGACCAATCGAATCCATGAAACAGTGCGCAGCAGACTTCGTGCTTCTCCAGCATAACCGCCACTGCCTCTTCCTTGTCTATGGCCGTGCGCCCGGTGCCGCCGCTCTCCGTGTAGGTCACCAGCGCCTGCCGCAGGTCGTTGGCCAGACCCAGGTAGTCCACCACCAGGCCGCCGGGCTTGTCCTTGAATACCCGGTTCACCCTTGCGATGGCCTGCATCAATCCATGGCCGCGCATTGGCTTGTCCAGGTACATGGTGTGCAGGCTGGGCGCGTCGAAGCCGGTCAGCCACATATCCCGCACCAGCACGATGCGGAAGGGATCGTCGGCGTCGCGGAAGCGGTTGCCCAGCGCTTCCCGCCGGGCTTTGTTCCGCACGTGCTGCTGCCACTCGGTTGGGTCGGAAGCAGAGCCGGTCATCACTACCTTGATGGCGCCCTTGTCGTCGGCATCGTCATGCCAATCCGGGCGCAGGCGGACGAGTTCGTTGTAGAGGTCAACGCAGATGCGCCGGCTCATGCACACCACCATCGCCTTACCGTCCAGGGCTTCCAGGCGCTGCTCAAAGTGGTCAACGATGTCCTGGGCGATTTGTTTGGCCCGGTTCTCAGCGCCGACGATAGCCTCCAACTGCGCCCATTTGGTTTTTAGACGCTCCTTGCGCTCAATTTCCTCGCCCTCGGTGGCCTCCTCAAAGTCAGGGTCTATGGCGGGCCGCTCGGCATCATCCAATTCCAGCTTGGCCAGGCGGCTTTCGTAGTGGATGGGAACGGTGGCCCCGTCCTCAACTGAGCGCTGAATGTCGTAGATGCTGATGTAGTCGCCGAATACGGCCCGGGTGTTGGCGTCTTCCAACTCGATGGGCGTGCCGGTGAAGCCAACGAAGGAAGCGTTGGGCAGGGCGTCCCGCATGTGCCGGGCGAAACCGTCAACGAAGTCGTACTGGCTGCGGTGGGCTTCGTCGGCGATGACCACGATATTGCGCCGCTCCGACAAGGTGGGATAGGTGTCGCCCCGTTCCTCGGGAAAGAACTTCTGGATAGTGGTGAACACCACGCCGCCGGATGCCACTGATAATTTCTCCCGCAGGTCGGCCCGGCTTTCCGCCTGTACCGGCGGCTGACGCAGCAAATCCTGGCAGCGGGAGAAGGTGGTGAAGAGTTGGTCGTCCAGGTCGTTGCGGTCGGTGAGGACCACGATGGTGGGGTTTTCCATGGCCGGCTCGCGGACGATAGCCCCGGCGTAGAAGGCCATGGTCAGGCTCTTGCCCGACCCCTGGGTGTGCCAGACCACCCCGATGCGCCGGTCGCCGGGGTCGCCGCCCGGCCGGCCTCCCGTTTCATAACGGCCGCGAACTGGCCTCGCAGGGATCCCACGCTCCCTTTGCAGTTGCGCCGCCCGCAGGGTTTCGCCAACGGCGGCGCGAACGGCGTGGAACTGGTGGTAGCCGGCCAGCTTCTTGACCAACCGGCCGCTGCCGTCGTCGTCGAAGACGGCGAACTCCCGAATCAGAGCCAGGAAACGTTCCGGGTGGCAAACCCCCTCCAGGAGAACCTGCAACTCGGCGAGGCCGGCATCGGCCAAGGTTTCACCGGTAATGGTGCGCCAGGGCTTGAACCACTCCCGGCCGGCGCCGAGGACGCCGATACGGGCCTCCAACCCATCGGATACTATCAGCAGCTCGTTCATTGAGAAGAGAGTGGGGAGTTCGGCCTGGTAGGTCTGGAGCTGCTGCCAGGCCGTCCAGATGGTGGCGTCCTCGTCGGCAGGATTTTTCAGTTCGATGACGCCCAGGGGCAGGCCGTTGAGGAACAGCACGACATCGGGGCGGCGAGTGTTCCGGCTTTCGGCGACGGTGAACTGGTTGACTGCCAAGCAGTCGTTGTTGGCCGGGTGGTCAAAGTCAACGAGCTGGACCTGATCGCCCCGGATATTACCGTCCTCGGCCCGATATTCCACCGTAACGCCGTTGACCAGCATCCGGTGAAAGGCGCGGTTGCGTGCTTCCCGCGTCGCTCCTTCGGGATGGTTGAGCCGGCGCAAGGCATCGTCCAGGGCCGAGCCTGGGAGGTCGGCATTCAGCTTGGCCAGCGCATCACGCAGCCGCCCCTCCAAGACTACCTGCCCGTAGTCGGGTCGCTCCGCGCCCTGCGCATCCGGCGCAATCTCCGGCCCATGGGCCACCTGCCAGCCGAGGCCGGCGAGCCACGCCAGCGCGGCGGATTCAACGTCGGCTTCGTTGAGAGTGACCATAAGTTACTCCCGGATTCGGATACGCGAATCTTCCACGACCCAAAGCTGCCCCCGAAGAGAGCAGCCGGACAAATTCGGCAATATTCTGGAAACCACTTCCAACTGCCGTCTTGGAGATTGATTACTGATGCACAGGACGATCAAACCGGGGTAGCGATGTGGCGGATACGCTCTGACATCCGCGAAGTCCAAGTCGAGGGTGAGCAAGATTCGGCCTTCGTCCAGGCACACCGAGGCAATGTCCGGGTCTTCAGCCCCAGCCAATCCTTGCTCCGCAACGGTAGCGGCGTCGTGACCGGCTTCTGCCAACAACCCGGCAATCGTCGGGGACAAGTTCTCGTCCAGTTTGAACCGCACTGAGATTCCTATGCGCCCAGCGGCAGGATCCGCTCTTTGGCCAACTCGGCGGCGTAGAGCAAGGATGCCTGCACCGCTTCTTCCGAAACCGAGGGGTAGTGCGCGACGATCTCTTTGGTGCTCAGGCCATCGGCCAGGCTGTCGAGGATGACGGTCACCATAACCCTCGTGCCGGTTATGCACGCCTTCCCGTGGCATATCATTGGGTCAGATGAAATATAGTCTCTCCAGTCCATCGTCATCAACCTCGTGCTGCTGTATCAACGTCGGCTTCGGTGAAGGTGGTCATTGCACGTAATCAGGCCAGAATCCCAATGAGTGAAAGGACAATGAAAATTCCCAGCACAACGTGAAGGATGGCAAACGGGATCGGAATCCATTTCTCTATGGCGGTCACGGCGCGGTAGGACTTGCCCCTGCCTTCTTCCGCTAATCGCCATTCGTACCGGTACATGGCCGCGGGCAAGTGCTGCTCAAACTCGTGGATGATGTCGAACTTCACCTTGTTGAGGTTCGCGTGCGACTCGATGATCAAGTACCATAGCAGAGATACGGCTATCCCTACGATTGGAACGACCAGCGCCCAGTAACTCTGGCCGAAGCCCGCCGACTGGAATCCGTACAAGGCGATCAGGGCGGCATTGAGGGTCAGCAGGTAACGGCTTGACTGAACCCGACGTGCGCTGACGTTCTCAGCCGACTGCACGTAGAGCTTGTACTGCTCCAGCAGGTCGGCCTTGAACGAGCCTTCATAGTCTTCTCCCGTGAATTGGAACAGACTATTTCCCGACCCACTGGACATCAGTTACGCCGCTCCCGCAATTAGGCGCCTGAGATTTTCCCAAGTCCAACTGTGCATTTCGTCGGTCCTGAGTGTCATCGCCGGTTTGGTGCAAGTCTTTCGTCTCCGCCCTTTCAGCAGAAAGTACGGCTTGCCTTCTTCGCGGGCGATGGTGATTTCAGCCGCTACCCCAGGCGCGTCGTGCGTATGCTCCCCGCAAATCACGATGGTGAGGTCCGCCCTGCGAATACGTTCACGGACGTCCCTTCGCCAATTCTCGTCGATCTTATGCTGTACCGACCAATCCGTGATGCTGAACGGCGATTCGGGATCTTTGGCTTGTGCGACCAAATTGCCCCGTAGGTCGTTATCGTGGTCGTAGTCAAAACTGATGAAAACACCCTTGGTGGTCATCTTTCGATTGTTCTCCTTGCCGGCCGAGAGTGCCAAGCCATTCAGGGGCAGTGGCCTCGGCAGCCGATTTATCAAGAACTCCCGTGCGGCTCTGGTCCTTCGCCGATGACGGCCAAGATACGATTCTTCAGGCTTTCACGCAGTTCTTCGGAAGTGTTCCAAACGATGTGGTTATAGTGATTGGTGTCGAAATGCAGGGTTTCTACGGCATCCTTGCGACAAGTGAATATGACCGGTATGCCAAGGCCATGGGCGAATCCTGCCTCGTAGTAAACACCGCCTCTTGCCCCATCCTGACCCTGCGTAAAGTCTGCCACCAAGAATCTCGATCGCCTGATCTCGGCGATGATTTCGTCGTCAATCTTGTTGATGTGCTCCTTTCGGTCAATCCGCAGTGGTTTATACCCTGCTCCCACTATGGCTGGTTCGATACCCTTCACGAAAGCCTCTGTGGTGCTTTCGTGAAACCACATGGCAACGAAAGATTGAGATGAGACCATAGCGTTGTCTTCACGTTGAAGTTCGTCCACTCTGGTATGACCTTCGACCGACACTCTCCAACGTACATCCGGCCCAATCCCAGGGCCGAACGGGTCGCTTTCCAACCAGCCGTTCTTTTCTAGGTAGGCTAATAGGTATTCGACGTCAGATTGGACTGTTGACTCAGACCAGGCAAGTCCCTCGCACCAATTCGGTTCGATTCTCAAGAATTGTCCCAGCCGATTACGGTTAGCCCTTGCTGCCAAGGAAATGAGCCTTAGCAGCCTATCTGCTCGCACATGTACCGGGAGAGGTGTATTGCGCCGCAAACTAGCGATCACCCCAGATGTAATTTCGGGCCGGTCATCGCCGCGAAGGCATCGGTCAATAAGCCAGGTGGTAAGCTGAGCCTTTCTGCTGTCCGACATCGGCTTGACGAAGAGGTCAAGCATTGCCTTCGTGATTCTGTAACCTGCGAAAGTGCGTGTCGACTCATCCACTTCGTAGGTTTTCGTCTCTGGGTCATAGGTTCCTTTAGCCTCGAATCTTGTTCCCCAAACAGGGCAAGTAGTTATTGGTTCTACCATTTTCGAACTCTCCGTTCATTTACGCCGATCTCCCCCGAAACCAGCCGAGGCAGTAGCGCATCCCGCTGGGCGGCAAGGTTGCGGGATTGTTCTTCCAGACGATGGCGGCGGTCGAAGATCGGGGCGATGTGGTGGCTGAATGCGTCCATGATCATTCTATCGGGGACGATCTGTCTGTTCATGTACGCCAGATTTCGGTTCAAGCCGGGCACTGCCGAATCTGCCGCGACGGACGGCAAGTCCTGGCGGGTCAATGCGTACAACAGAAAGTGCAGACTCGTGGTTTCCATAGCTGGAACGGCGTAAAAGGCCGTGTCAATGGGGAAAAAGTCAGTGTGAGACCAAGTAACAACTCCGGGATTGCCCTTTCTGCCGACGACAATTCCAGGGCCGGCTGCCAGCTTTTCGTCATGCCAGCCGACTTGCCCGTTTGAACCAAATACCGGAATATCGCCGCCCTTCCGGTCGCCCGCCTTCAACGCTTTGCCATAGGCCAATTGGATTAACTCCCCCAGCGTTTTCACCGCCCACCCTTCCGGTATCTCGCCCAGCTCCGAGGCCGCCAGGCGGTCGGGGAACAGGTCCCACAGCTCCAGCGGCAGGTTGGGTTCAGCGCCCGCCATCTTGGCGCGCACCGGCTCGAAGTCCACGAACCACGACTGGAACAGGGCGCGGGCCATCTGCTCCAGCGTCTCGTTCATCCGCCGGTTCAGCTCAATCTTGTCGTCCAGCGCGCCGAGGATGCCGGCGATGGCGCGTTGCTCGGCAAGGGGCGGGAGGGGGATTTCAAGCGACTGGACCATTCCCTTCGTAAGCGCGTTTCGAGTCCCGCCTGAACCCGCCCAAGACAAGAGCATGGCCTGCATTTCCGGAGATGCCAGATAATAGCGCAGATAACCCGCATCCAGGTCAATCGAGTCTGGCCTAATGATGGCAACGTGCTGGTT
>JAJDXU010000278.1 GCA_022823105.1 Dehalococcoidia bacterium | reverse complement strand
GTTGGGATGTGGGCATTGGCATGGGTTGCGGTATGGCGGCGGGACGGATTTATGGCGCCCGTTAACTATGATAAGGATGGGTGCAGGGTGGAGGAAAGGGGGAAGTGTCACTGGAAGTGGGAAAGGGCAGAGAGGGAATTTCCTGGAGAATCGGAACGGCCCTGGATAAACGGGATGGACAAGATGCTTTTTGATTGGGGACAGGCTATGCGACCAGGATGCTCAGCACGATGGTGGAGGCGATGATGATGCCTGCGCCGGCCCACTGGGTCGCGCGGGGCCGTTCGCGGTTGATGATAACGGCCAAGGCGATGGTGACGACGGGATGAGCCGCCGCGATTGGCGCGACGAGGGACACCGGAGCCGAGGCCACACCGATGTTGTATCCCACGTAGCCGGCGGCGTCCACGATGCCTATCACCAGCAGCAGGAGCCATCCGCTGCGGTCCTGCGGCCGGCGGATGGGCTGACGCGTGACGCGGGTGAAGGCGAAGGCGGGTATTGCGGACAGGGCGCGCACAACCAGGACCGCCAGCATGGGTCCCGCCGCAGCGGTGGCGAGGTCGAACAACGCCATGGCGACGCCGATGCCGAGCATGGCGCCCAGCCCCCAGGGCAGTCCGGAACTAACGTCGGAGCCGGAGAGCGGGCCGGCGGACAGCAGCAGGATGCCCACCAGGATCACGGCCATGAGAACGATCTGGCCGACGCTCACTGTCTCGCCAAACAACGGCACCGCGATGAGCGCGGTTACGGCCAACCAGGCGGACGCGGCGCTGGTCACGACGGTGACCGCGCCACGGGCCAGGCCGGTGTAGTAAACCAGGTAGCCGAGGCCCAGGGCCGCGCCGGTCAGGGGCGCCCACAACGCCAGCGACGGCAGATTGAAGCTCAGCCGGCCGGCGGAGATCTCGGCCAGGACGAAAGCCAGGGGCAGCGCCAGCCCGATCAGTTGGGTGAGCAGCGTGGTACTTACGCTGCCGATCCGGCGCGAGGCGGTTCGCGCCAGATAATCGGCGATTCCCCAGGCCAGGAGCCCGGAGAATCCCCAATAGAATCCTCCGGCGAGGGTTATGGGATCACCCTCGAGGTCAGGGGAGCTCGGTCGTCCGGCACCCTGTAGTATTCCTCTGTCTGAGACGCTGCCAAGCCCACCGTCCGCTCGTGGTTCGACAGGCTCCCCCAGAGGCGGACGTACCGCACCATGAGCGGACTACTTGAACAGTCGCCGGAGACGATGGACCGTGAGCGAGGAATTGAGCTAGATGGGAAGCTTTGGTTCGGCGCCGTCGGGCACGTCGATCTCAAAGGAGTTCGCGTTGAAGGCGAGGAGGGAGTAGTAGCCCATGAGCGTGGTTATCTCGGTGAGGCTCAGCGCGCCGTAGCGGTTGATGGCGGCCTGGAACGTGTCCTCGCTGACGCGGTGGTTGGCGAACAGCTCGGTCACGTAGTTGACGACAATCTGCAGATCATCGGACAACTGGGGCAGAGGCTTGCCGTCGCGCAGGTTGTCGACGAACTCGTCGCTGATGCCCTGCTGGCGGGCGCGGGCGGCGTGGGCGTGCCAGATGTACTGACAGTCCATGGTGCGGGCGGTGAGGATCATCACCAGTTCCTGGATCTGCTTGGGGAGGGATCCCTCGTCGCGAAGGTAGTTGACGAGGTAGTTGGAGCGGCGGCGCATCTCGGGGCTGTTGATCATGGCGGAGCCGGGTCCGGCGTCCACCACGCCGCCGGAGTTGGCGGTTTCGTGGTCAAAGGCGTCGCGCAGATTTTCGGGGACCTGGTCGCGGGTGAGGATTGGCGTTCGCATGAGGTGCCTCCCTGTGTTTTGAGGGGATGATAGACGGCGGGGTTGGCCAGTGGCAAGCGCGGACGGCGGATGCTAGGTTCGTTCTGGCCGATGTGAGATGGAGTCAAGTATCAATATGGGGGGAATCATAATAAAATATGTCACCTTGCGGACGGACAGGAGGGATGGCCATGGCGACCGTGAACAGCGTGACAGGATCGATTGATACTGGCGATCTGGGTTTCACTCTAAGCCACGAGCACGTGGGCACCAACGCGGCCGGCTTGCGGCACACCTACCCGGAGATCATTGACCGGGAGGGCATCCGGGAGCAGTCCGTTGCGGCGATGGCGGCGGTGCGCGAGGACGGCGTGCGCACCATTGTTGACGTGAGCACGTTCGACCTTGGGCGGGACGTGCTGCTCATCCGTGAGGTGGCCGAGGCCAGTGGAATGCAGATCATTGTCGCCACCGGCAACCACCTGGCGGTGCCGCGGCCCTTCGGCGACCTGTCGCCCGACGTGATCGCAGACCTGTACGTCCGCGAGATTGAGGAGGGCATCGAGGGCACGGGCATCAAGGCGGGCATCATAAAGGTTGCCAGCGACGAGGGCGGGATCACTCCACCGCAGGAGGTGGTGCTGCGGGCCGCCGCGCGGGCGCAGAAGGCGACGGGTATGCCCATTTCGACGCACACGTGGTCGCCGGAGCGTATCGGCGAGGCGCAGGTGCGGATTCTGGAGGAGGAGGGAGTGGACCTGGACCGGGTGTACATCGGCCACAGCAACGACGACACGGACCTTGACTACCTGTTCGGCCTGCTGGACAAGGGCGTGTGGCTGGGTCTGGACCGTTACCCGGGCGGCACACGGCCGGGAACGCCCAACTGGGAGCAGCGGACGGAGGTCGCCAAGGCGTTGATGGACGCAGGATTCACGCATCGCATCTTCCTGTCGCACGACTACTCGGTTCCCAAGGCGCGACACGGCGCGGATGTGCAGGAGCAGCGAAGGCGGGCCAATCCCGACGGCTATAACTTCATACCGCGGTATGTGCTGCCCCGGCTGAAGGAGATGGGAGCGTCGGACGCGGACATCCACCAGATCACGGTGGAGAATGCGCGCCGGTTTTTTGCGGGGGAGTAGGGTGCGCGTGGGGTTACAATTAGAGTCTCGCACATATTGCGATCCAAGGAGGAAGCCACTAATGGACAGGTACGAGGGGCCGCTCGCACCCAACGAGAACGGCGTCATTATCTGGCCGGACAATCTGGCCCAATTGGATGAGCTGTCGCAAGGCACACTGATACCGGCCATGGCCGAACAGATGGCACGGACGGAAGAGGACCGAGCGCGGGAACGCGAGATACGTGAAGAATATAACGCTCGATGGCAATATCTCGAGGACAAACGCTCCGAATTGACCGAAAAGTATCCCGACCAGTGGGTAGGGATGGGCGGAGATTGGGA
This sequence comes from Dehalococcoidia bacterium, assembly GCA_022823105.1. Classification (GTDB taxonomy): domain Bacteria; phylum Chloroflexota; class Dehalococcoidia; order Lucifugimonadales; family UBA3495; genus Bin87. The sequence goes on along the minus strand of JAJDXU010000278.1, from coordinate 5,706 downwards.
ACTGGTGGTGGCCGACTCGCACGAGGAACTCATCGAGAACATTAAGCTTCATGGTGCATGGCCGCCTCAACCCGCCACGCGATTCATGAACACCAAACCGCGCCGGTGGATACTGTGATTGACGGTTACTTCTCTGCGGAAGGAGTGCCCTACGTTAGTGCTGAAGTGTTTCTGCCTCGTCTCGGAGTCATGGGGGAAGTCCCGTTCCTGATCGACACTGGCGCGGTTGCAACTGCGCTGCACCCAGATGCCGGTCGGGAATTGGCCTGCCCTTTTGACAGGTTGGTCCTCCCGAGGGAATTTGAGGGCGTAGGCGGATCGCACATCTACTATCGGGAACTGGCGGTTGTCAGATTCAGTGATGGTGACGAGATTCTTTCTGTCTCCATCGAACTCTCCATAGCAAAGCCAGGTTCGCCATCGGATGGTCTGGATTCGTTATTGGGGCGGGACATCTTGAACCGGGTGCGCTTGGAGTACGATTTTCCGCAGGAGCGGCTGGAGTTGGCGACTTCGTGATTGCGTCGTTAGCCAGCAGCCCGAGTTTCAAGTGGTATGTCTTCGCCGCGATGGCGGTGGGGACCTTCGCATCCGTGGTGGATCACGGGAGCGTGGGCGTGGCGCTGCCGTCGATCGCGACGCACTTCCACGCGCCGATTCCCAGCGTGCAGTGGTTGATGATCGGGTTCGCGATGACGATCATCGCGCTGCTTCTGCCCATGGGGCGGCTGGCCGACCTGATCGGCGCCAAGCGGGTGTACATCATCGGGTCGGCGGTGATCATTGCCGGGTCGATTGCGGCGGGAACGTCCAGCGACCTGGCGGTGCTGATTCTGGCGCGCATCCTGCAGGGAGCGGGCGCGGCCATGACCCAGGGCACGGGAATGGCGATCATCATTGGCGCATTCCCGCCGGGGGAACGGGGCAAGGCCATCGGGCTGATCATGACGATGGTGGGGACGGGAGCGGTGGCCGGCCCGGCGTTGGGCGGGTTCCTGGTGGACGGGTTCGGATGGCGGTCGGTGTTTTTCGCGACGATCCCGATGGTGGTGATCAGCGTCGCGATGTGCATGGCGGTGCTGCCAAACGGGAGCGATTCCCTGAGCGCACGCAGTCCGCAGCGGCCGCGATTCGACTGGCTGGGAGCGTTTTTGTCGTCCAGCGCGCTGTTGGCGTTGCTGCTGGGGATCTCGAACGCGCACCGGGTGGGATGGACGGCGCCGCCGATACTGGCGGCCGTCGGCGCATTCGCCGTACTTCTGGCCGGATTCATCTGGTGGGAACTGCGGTACGCGAGCCCCATGCTGGAGTTGCGGCTGTTCCGGCGTCGAAACTTTTTCCTCGGGGTTACCGCGAACTACCTGATGTTCATGGGGAGTTCGGCGACGCTGTTCATGACGCCGTTCTACCTGCAGAACGTGCTGGGGTTCCGGCCGTCGGTGGCAGGGCTGGCGGTGGTGCCGGGAGCGATGTGCATGGCGATACTGGGGCCGCTGAGCGGGCGATGGTCGGACCGTTTCGGATGGCGCAAGTTCACCGTGGCCGGATTGCTGCTGTCGAGCACGGGCATCGGCATCCTGTCTCAGGTGACGGCCGAATCGTCGCTGCTGCACGTGATTCCGGCGTTGATGCTGACGAGCAGCGGCATGGGCACGTTCTACTCGCCCAACTCAAGCTCGATTTTGAGCGCGGTGGAACGGGACAACCACGGCGTCATATCGGGGTTGGTGAATCTGATCCGCAACGCCGGCAACGTGGTGAGCATCGCGGTTGCAACGGCGATCGTGACGGCCACCATGGGATCGATGGGCTACGAGCCGAGCCTTGACGCGGTGCGCCAGGGCGGGGCAACCGGCGTCGGCACCGCGTTCACGGCGGGATTGCAGTACGCGTTTTTCGCTATGATGGGTTCGCTGCTGGTGGCGTTGATCCTGTCGGCGCTACCCACGCATCGAGAGGGGCAGGCCGTGCCAGCGACTGCGCCGGCCGCTCCCGAACCGGTATTACGTCCGGCCACCAGCCAGGGCCAGGAGGACTGAAATATGACTACGACAAGGAACGATGGCGGAGAAGCCATCCTGGAAGCGTTTCGCAACCTGGGTATTGACTACATCATCTCGTCGCCCGGCTCCGAGTGGGCGCCGGTGTGGGAAGCCCTGGCGCGGCAGCAGATCAACGAGACGCCGGGTCCGCGCTACATCAACTGCTGGCACGAGACGCTGGCAGTCAACATGGCGTCCGGATACACGCGGGTTACGGGCAAGATGCAGGCGGTGCTGCTGCACGCCGGCGTGGGCCTGCTGCAGGGCAGCATGGGCATCCAGGGCGCGGTAATGGGCGAGGTGCCCATGCTGGTATGCTCGGGCGAAGCGATCAGCTATGGCGAGGACCCGGAGATCGACCCGCAGGCGCAGTGGTACCGCAACCTGAGCGTGGTGGGCGGCCCGGACCGGTTCGCCAACGCCTTCACCAAGTGGAGCGGCCGGGCGACGAGTCCGCATACGCTGTACGAGCAACTGGTGCGGGCTGGCGAACTGGCGCAACGGGTTCCCCAGGGGCCGGCCTTCATGGACATTCCCATAGAGACGATGATCCACGATTGGACTCCCGGCAGCAAGATGCGCATGATCCCCGGCGCGCCAAGGAGACGTCCCGCGGATGAGGACATCACCGCGCTGGCCGAACTGGTGGCGCGGAGCGAGTCGCCGCTGATCATCACCGACAGCGCGGGACGCGAGGTGGACGGGTTCAACAACCTGGTGGCGCTGTCCGAACTGTTCGCGATACCCGTGGTGGAGAGCGCGGCTTTGTACGGCAACTTCCCAAAGAGCCACCCGTTGTATCTGGGCGGCGAGTCGGAGCGGTACCTGAATGACGCGGACCTCGTGATCCTGGCCGGCAGCCGCGCGCCGTGGTATCCGCCCCGGGAAGGGCCGCAGAACGCCACGGTGGTGGCGATGGGCGAGACCACCATCAAGGAATACATGGTGTACCAGAACCTGTTCGCGGACCGGTACGTGGAGGGCGATTTGACCCTCTCCCTGGGGCTGTTGGCCGACGCGCTGCGTTCGGAAGCATCGCGGCAGGCGTCGACGATCGAGGCGCGTCGGCAGCGGTGGTCCGATGAGCACGACCGCCGGGCCGAGGCCACTCGCGCAGCGGAGGCGGCGGCCAGCAACAGCAGCCCGATTGACCCGGCGTGGCTGGGCGCTGCGCTCAGCGAGGTTATGCCGGATAACGTGGTGTACGCGGAGGAGGTGACCACGCACCGGGGCTCAGTGGGCCGGCATGTGCATTGGGATAATCCGCAGAGCTACTACAAGACCAACGGCGGTCTGGGTCAGGGCCTGGGCCTGGCGCTGGGCGTGAAGCTGGCGAAACGGGACCAGCCCGTGGTGGCGCTGATGGGCGACGGAGGATTCCTGTACAACCCGGTCACGCAGTGTTTCGGCGTAGCGTGCGAGGCCAACCTGCCCTTCCTGACGGTGCTGTACAACAACGGCGGCTACGAGGCGATGCGAGGGAACCACCTGGCGTACTATCCGGAGGGCGACGCCGCCCAATCAAACATCTGGCACGGCGTGCACATCCCCGGGCCGGATTACGCCAAACTCGTGGAGCCGTTCGGCGGGTACGGCGAGCGGGTCGAGGACCCGGCGAAGCTGCACCAGGCGTTGCGAAACGGGCTGGAGGCGGTGCAGAGCGGGCGGATTGCGTTGATTGACGTGGTGCTGAACAAGTGAACCCACGCCGGGGCCGACGCATCATCGGATGATGGTTCGACCCTCCAGAGGCGGACCTGCGGCAGGCTCCCGCCAAAGGCGGACGTTCCGCACCATGAGCGGATGAGTGGATCAGACACACGTGATGAAAGGCGGGTTTTCACCCTCACCCTAGCCCTCTCCCATCGAGGGAGAGGGAACAGAGTCCCGCGACTCACCCGTGTGAGCCCATCAAGGGAGAGGGGATTTTTATTAGGCTTGGCGGAGTTTCGGGGTTAACGCCGCTAGGATCACGAGCAGGGCGATGCCGGTGATGCCTACGACCTGGGCGGCGGCCGGCGCCCCCCAGATTCCGGCCAGCGCGCCGGCGCCCAGCGTGCCGAAGCTATAGGCCAGGATTGCGAAGGAACGCAGGCTCATGACGCGGCCGCGGAACTCGGCCTGCGTGGCCCGCAGCAACAGCGTGAGGATCAGGGCCTGCGTGGAGGCGAACGACGCGCCGACCAGCACCAGTATCGCCAAGGAGAGATAGAACCAGTGGGACAAGGAGAAGAGCAGGATGGTCGCGTGCCACATGAAAACCGCGACGATCAGCAATCTGCCCGCGTTGCGAATGGAGGGCACCATTGCCCAACTCATGGAGCCGGCGAGGGCTCCGGAGCCGAAGGCGAACAGCATCAGGCCCAATCCCACCGAGTCGGTGCCGAGGACATCCCGGGCGAAGATGGGGGCCAGGCTGGTGTGCAGGGTCCAGCCGGCCAGGTTGATGATCACGGCGATGGCGAGGACGGCCCAGATCACCTGATTGCCCAGCGCGTAGCGAAGGCCCTGACCCACGGTGCGGATCACCGATTCGGTTGATGGGGCGCGACGAGCCTGGGTGCGGCCGATGCCCATAGCCATCATGCCGCTCACCAGGTAGAGGCTGGCGATGGCCAGGTATGCGCCCTGCGGTCCGAACGCCTTGAACAGCACGCCGCCGACCACCGGGCCAACCAGCATGGCCAGATTCATGGCGATGGTGTTGAAAGCGGCGCCGTTGCTCAGTCGCTCCGTGGGCAGGGTATCGGCGACGAGGGACTGCGCCGTTGGCATCTGGAACAGGCGAATCATGCCCATGAACAGCGTGATGGCGAAGATGTGCCAGACCTCCAGCCACCCGGTCAGGATGAGGCCCAGCATGAGGAAGCCCATGGCGCCCATGACGAATTCCACGGTGGTCAGGATCCAGTTGCGGGGCACGAGGTCGATGATGGCGCCGGCGAATATGGCGAGGAAATTCATCGCCATGCGGGCGCCGGCGATTGCTCCAACGAGGAACGGGGAATCGGTGAGAGTCAGCATGAACCAGCCGAGGACGGCCGATTCCATCTGGGTGCCCATGCCCACCAGGGCGGTGGAGCTCCAGACGAAGGCGAAGGAGCGGTACCGGAAAATACCCAGCGGCGTGGCCGCCTGGGTCAGGGTTGCAGACAGCTTCAATCCGTGACCGCCCGGAACACGATTGGCGGCGGTACGCGGGCAGGATTTGGCAACGGTGTCACCGAGACCCCTCGATTTCCACGGCGATGGCGATGAGTTGTTCGTCCGCGTTGTGGTCGCCGAGAAGGGAAAGGCCGATGGGGAGGCCCTCGACCTCAACCAACGGCAGGCTCAGTTGGGGCCGTCCGGTGTTGCCGGCTATTGAAGTCAGCGCGCTGTTGCGGAGGCGCAGGGTGTGGCGGTCGGACACGGCCTGGCCCAGCGGCGGCGCGGGCCCCACGGTGGTGGGGACGCAGACGACCGTTTCGCCGTCCTGGAACACCTCGTTCATGCGGGCGTTGATGGAATCTCGGCCGGCTTGGGCAATGGCGACCTGCTCGTCGGTTACGGCGCGGGCGGTGACGTAGCGGTCGGATACTTCGAAGCTCATCGCGGGGTTGGTGGCGTCGAGCCAGTCGCGGATGGACTCCCACGCCTCACGGCTCTGCAAAACCTGCTGGTG
>JAJDXU010000213.1 GCA_022823105.1 Dehalococcoidia bacterium | reverse complement strand
AGTTCCAGGACACCGATCCGCTCCAGGCTGAGATCGGTTTCTACCTGGCCTCAGTCGATGACGCCCCGGTGGGAGAGCGACCCTGGCACGTGCTGCCCCTGAAGCCCGGCCGCCTGTTCATCGTTGGCGACGCCAAGCAGTCCATCTACCGTTTCCGTGGCGCGGACCTGGGCGTGACCCGTCAGGTGAAGGAGGGCGGACAGCTTGAAGCCCTGACCCTCTCCCGGAACCGCCGGTCGCAGAAACCGGTGCTGGAGTGGGTCAATGCCGCGTTTCGCTCCCTGATGGGCGACGGGTCCGATATACAGCCGGAGTACGTGGAGCTGGAATGGCACGACGATATCCAGCAGGAGGACGTCGCGGCCGGCGTGCGCGTCTTCGGCGGTGCTTCGGGAGACGCCGCAGATGATATGCGCCGCCAGCAGGCGCGGCACGTGGCCAATATGCTGCTGGCCTACACATCGCAGGAGGCCACCAGGCTCAACGTGTACGACAAGGATGCCCGTGTGGTCCGCCCCGCGCGAGTGGGGGACGTGTGCATCCTGATCCGTTCGCGCACCGGTTTGGGTATCCTGGAGCGCGGCCTCGAGGACGCCGGCATTCCGTACCGCATCGAGGGCGGCTCGTTGATATTCAACACCCAGGAGGTGCAGGACCTGCTCAACTGCCTGCGGGCCATCGACGACCCCACCGACGAGGTATCGCTGGCGGCGGCGCTGCGTTCGCCGGCCTTTGCCTGCACCGACGTGGACCTGCTCGACTGGCGCGAAGCGAGTGGCAGTTGGAGCTACCTGGCAGAGACGATGCCGGACGGACCCTCAGCAGTACGCGAGGCCATGCTGAAGCTGCGGGAGTGCCACGAGCAGCGGCACACCGTCTCCACGTCCCGCCTGATCAGCGACTTCGTTCGCGAACGTCGCCTGGAGGAACTGGACCTGGCGGAATACCGGCCGCGTGAAATGTGGAGACGCCGGCAGTTCCTCATCGAACAGGCCCGCGCCTTTGAGTCCGGATCCGGCGGCAACATTGCCCCGTGGGACCTGCGACAGTTCCTCCTCTGGGCCGAGACCCAGCAGGATGAGGGCACGCGCATCACCGAGGTGCCGGTGCCCGAGACCGACGACGATTCGGTGCGGATCATGACGATGCACGCCGCCAAAGGCCTGGAGTTTCCCATCGTCATCCTGCTGGGGTTGAACCAAACGGCCGGCGCGAGGCGCGGGAACATCCAGGTTGACCAGTCGGACGGCGTCGGAGAAACCAGGATGGGCAGCATGGAAACGCCGGGTTACGCCGCCTTGGTGGAACTGGACCGCCAGTACGACGAAGCCGAGACGATCCGCTTGGCCTACGTGGCGGCAACCCGCACCCGCGATCACTTGATGGTGAGCCTGTACCATCAGCCCGATCGGGACGGCAACGCCCGCTCCGAGGTTCTGCAAACAATCCTGAACGACGTCGGTTCCCGCTTTCAGACCCATGTCGGCGTGGCTGCGGACCCGGCGCTGCGATCCGAGCTCGCTCCGACGCCCGGCTATGCTGCGTCCCAGGCGTACGACGCTGACAGCTGGCAACAGCAGCGTGAAGAAACAAACTCCCGCCGGTCGGTCCGCCAGGCGGTGACCGCAACCTGGATCGCTCGAAACGCCAGCACGGATCGGCAGGATGCGCAGCCCGATCCATCCGAGGTGGAGGACAAGGAGGCTGGCCCGGACAGCGAACAACCCTGGCGATCCGGGCGAGGCGGCACTGCCTTTGGCAGCGCCCTGCATGCCGTGCTTCAGGGAGCGGTCACGAGCATACTGCCCCACCTGCCCCTGCCGGCCGACCAGCCGCCGGACGCTCTCCTTGATCAGTTGGACGCGTCCATCGAAAGACTGGCTCCGCAGGAGGCGGCCAATGAAGGAGTGCCCGACCGCAGCGCCGCAATCGCCCAGGAAGCCAGGCGCGCCGTGAGGAATCCGGCGGTGATCGCTGCCTTCCACGCCTCCACTCTTTGGCCGGAGATACCGGTGGCGGCTCCAATCAAAACACCGATGGGCGAGATTGTCGTAGAAGGCATCATCGATCTCCTGTACCTGGACGATGACGACCAACTGGTGGTGGTTGATTACAAGTCTGACGACGTGCGCGACGAGGAACACCTTCGCGCCAAATTGGACTATTACCAATGGCAGGGTGCAGCCTACGCCGCCGCCGTCCAACGCGCCACCGGAAAGACGGTGAAGGACGTTCAGTTCCTTTTCGTGCGCCGCGACCAGGCCGTTCCGATCCCCAACCTCCGCGAGTTGATGGATGATCTGTCGCAAAGGGTCGCGCGCGCAATCCATTAAGCCGGCGTGACCATAGGTGTTTCGGCCAACAGCGAAACCACTGACCGGTACCGGCGCGAACAACTCGCCTCGCCGGCCTTCCAGGTCTCCAAACCGCAATGATGGGACCTCGTGCCCAGTGTCGGTCGTCTCAAAAGAAATCACGTTCCCCATTCGCACCGGCAAAATCTGGATGCCAAAGCTCAGGCATGTCACACGCCGCAGCGTCGTGGGGCAGCGATCTCCGCCGGGCATACGGAACGGCAGCGGTTGAGGCTCGAACAAAGCTGGCTCAGGCGCCGCTTGTTTCCGGCGACGCATCGACGTTGATGATGATCCGGCAGTGGTCGCCGGAACCCCACTCATCCACGCCGTGCATCGCCTTCGTGGTCCCCCTCCTATCCACGCCCCGAGAAGCGAAAATGTGGTCCAGTTGCAAGTGATGGGTGTCCGTGTTTGAAATGCGATTGCCCCGGTTGGCCATGCGACGGGGGGCGATCACCCTGCCCATCGGCTATAATGCGGCGCAGCAACGCATTCTCCCGCAATTGAGCAGCGTATGAGCGACATTTACCTGGACTACAACGCTACGACGCCCATCGACCCGCAGGTGGCGGAGGCGATGCTGCCCTTCGTGCATGGGCTGTTCGGCAACCCGTCCAGCGGGCATTCATTTGGCCTGGCCGCGCGCGAGGGCGTGGACACGGCGCGCGCGCAGGTGGCATCCATGCTGGGTTGCGCGGCCGACGACCTGATCTTCACCAGCGGCGGCACCGAGGCCAACAACCACGCCATCCGGGGCGTGGTCAGCGCGTACCGGGAGCGGGGCGACCACATCATCACGACGGCGGTGGAGCATCCGGCGGTGACGGAGGTATGCCGCTACCTGGAGAAGTACGGCATTCGCACCACCTACCTGCCGGTGGACGAGTACGGGATGGTGGATCCGCAGCAGGTTGAGGAAGCAATCACGCCGGAGACGCTGCTGGTGACGATCATGCACGCCAACAACGAGGTGGGGACGATCCTGCCCATCGCGGAGATCGCCGAGATCGCGCACCGGCACGGCGTATTGGTGCATAGCGACTGCGCCCAATCCATCGGCAAGATACCCGTCAAGGTGGATGACCTGGGCGTGGACCTGCTGTCGGTGGCCGGCCACAAGCTCTACGCGCCCAAGGGCATCGGCGCGCTGTACATCCGGACGGGCGTTCGGTTGGCAAAATTGATGCACGGCGCGAGCCACGAGCAGAACCGGCGGGCGGGCACCGAGAACGTGATTGAGATGGCTGGCCTGGGCAAAGCCTGCGAGTTGATCGAGCAGAACCTTCCGGAGTACGCCGGCCACATGAGGGCCATGCGCGACCGTTTGGAGTCGGGGCTGCTGGAATCTGGGCACGATGCGAGGATCAACGGGCATCCGGACAGACGGTTGCCCAACACGTGCAGCATCGCGTTTCGCGGTGTGGAGGCCGACCGTGTCTTGGCCAGTCTGCCCACGGTGGCGGCGTCGGCGGGCGCGGCCTGCCACAGCGACCAGGTGGAGGTATCCCACGTGCTGCAGGCCATGGACGTGCCGACGGAGTACGCCATGGGCACCCTCAGACTCACCGTCGGGCGTTTTACCACGGCGGATGAGATCGACCGAGCCGCGGCGGAGATAACGGAGGTGGTGGGGAGCATGGCGACGGCGGGAGCGGTTGCGAACTGAATGGGAAGTGCATTGTTTGGAGTTGGCAGGTATCTTGGTTGGGCAGACGTCATTTGCGCGGAAGCAGAAATGCATGCAGCCCGTGCGACGGCAAAGGCGAGCATGGCAGGGATATTCTGGATACCGGCTTTCGCCGGTATGACGGTCTTGGTGTAAGAGATCACCGCAAAGTATTACGGTCTTGTTGTGAGGGGTCACCTCAAATCTGAACAATTATCGGAAAACAGGCAAAAAGTAGGGAGACACGATATGACCACGCAGAGCAATCCCGGCGCGCTGGATGGCGCAACTCTGGCCGGGTTTCAGGAGACTTATGAGGCGCAGCCTGCACACCAGTTGATGCAGAACGTCGTTACGCAGCACGACGTGAACGACGTTGCGTTGAACCGCAACATCGTGGCGCAGGCGACCAACTCGTTCTCCACGGTGCTGGACGACTGGAGCGTTACCAACCAGGCCCGTTCGGGCCGGTGCTGGATGTTCGCCGGCCTCAACCTGTTCCGCTCGGAGACGCGCAACCTGCTGAACGTGCGGGAGTTCGAGTTCAGCCAGAGCTACGTGATGTTCTGGGACAAGATGGAGCGGGCCAACTACATCCTGGAGGCCGTCATTGAGACCGCCGACCGGCCCATCGACGACCGTGTGGTGGCATGGCTGCTGAACCAGCCGCTGGGCGACGGCGGCCAGTGGGACATGTTCGTGAGCCTGGTGCGCAAGCACGGCGTGGTCCCCAAGACGGTGATGCCGGAGACGGAAAGCTCGGGCAACTCGATGCGGATGAACGCCGGCCTGAACTACCAGGTGCGGCAGGGCGCGCGGAACATCCGGCGGCTGTACTCCGACGAGGCGGGGCTGGATTCCATGCGGGAGGCCAAGCAGGAGGCGCTGCAGGCCATCTACCAGATCCTGTGCATCCACCTGGGCAACCCGCCGGCGGAGTTCGACTGGCAGTGGAAGGACAAGGACGGGGAGTTTCACCGGGACGGCGCAATGACGCCGCTGGAGTTCGCGGAGAAGTACATCGCCACGCCGATGGAGGAGTTCGTGTGCCTGGTGCATGACCCTCGCGAGTCCAGCCCGCCGGGGCGGACATATACCGTGCAATACCTGGGCAACGTGGTGGACGGCGCTCGCATCACGTACCTGAACGTGGACATCGAGCTGATGAAGGACATCGCGATGCGGATGCTGCAGGACGGCAAGCCCGTGTGGATGGGCTGCGACACCGGCAAGCAGATGCACCGGGACAAGGGGCTGTGGGACGCCGAGCTGTTCGACTACGCCAGCGTGTACAACGCCGACTTCGAGATGAACAAGGCGGAGCGGCTGGAGTACCACCAGACGGCGATGACCCATGCCATGTTGTTCACGGGCGTGGACGTGGTGGATGGCAAGCCGCGCCGCTGGCGGGTGGAGAACAGCTGGGACGACAAGGTGGGCGACAAGGGGTTCTTCCTGATGAACGACTCGTGGTTCGCCGAGTACATGTTTGAGATCGCCGCGCCGAAGAGCTACCTGCCCGAGGATTTGCAGCGGGCGCTGGACATGGAGCCCATCGTGCTGCCGCCGTGGGATCCGATGGGGTCGCTGGCGACACGTTAGTGTCACGCGTAGGGGCGGGTTTGAAACCCGCCCCTACGTGCGTTATATCGGCGAGGGTAGGGGCGATTGATTATTCGCCTCTACGTGTTGGGGGGAATGATAAGGGCCGCGAATGGGTCATCAGGGTGATTGAGAACCCTCATGGCGAATGGATCGAGACTGATGCCAGGGGCAGGGCCTCCCGGGTCATAGCAGGCAGGGTGGAAGGCGCATCACAATGGATCAAGGTAGTCTTCAACTCGGAGGGGAAACTGATCACCGCCCTTTTCGACCACCGCCTGGAAAGCAGATTTGGAGGACGACCATGGCCGCAAAACCAATGAAGCCCGCCGAGTCAGGCCTGCACGACATTGAAGTCAGCTACGATGCGGAAGCCGACGTGCTATTCATCACGAACGGTAAAGATACTGCTTTCGGCGATTCCATCGCCAACGGGGTAGCGATGTTCTACGACCGGGACCCCGGCGACGCCGGCGCAGCGGCCGTGGCGATGCACATCATCGGAGCCCAGGGAGCCCTCAAGCCATTCGTTGATGCCATACTACGGCAACATGGTGTGACACCGTCGCAACGCAAAGCGATATAAGAGGCTCCCGCGGATTGAGCAATTCAGGTTAGACGGACTTACGCCTCAGCGTCGAACCACTCCTTGGCGGCGGCTTCGTCGGGCCAGAGGAAGTCGAAGCCGTTGCGGAGGGCGTTCTGGCGGTCCAGGTCCTCGCGGTCGCCGATGTGGTAGTAGGCGTCGGCTTCGAAACCGGACTTGACGTCGGCGAGCAGGTGCTTGGCGACGGCGAAGTCCACGCTGATGTTGTATTCCTCCCACATGGAGCGCTGGCTGC
>JAJDXU010000284.1 GCA_022823105.1 Dehalococcoidia bacterium | reverse complement strand
ACTGCGACGGAGGCGACTATTAAAATTGTAGCACCGAGGGGTATGGCTAGCAAGCGGGCTTTTCCTGGCCGGGCGCGTTCGAGTGCCGAGCCGAGCCCGTGCGGTGGGGGGGCGTCGTGCTAGAATCACGGACACCAGATGGTTGGCGGTGACCGAGATTAGCATGACGGACATATCGGTCGGGCAGCGCGTGGGAGAGGTGATGGTGTCGCACTCGCAGCGGATTGAGGCGCAGTGTTATGAACTGCACAACGCGCCGCCGTTGGGCGCGCTGTTGCGAGTGGGCTCGCCGTCGGTGTATGCCGTGGTGCGGGAGGTCTGGAATGAGCCGCTGGACCCGAGCCGTCCGCTGGCGCCACGGGGAGCGGCGTTGGAGACGGAGGAGGAGATCTACGCGGCCAACCCACAGCTTTCGGCGATGCTGACCACGCGGTTCGCGGGGACCGTCGTCGGGTATGGGGACGGGTTGACGGTGCGGTTCGGGCTGCCGGCGCAGCCACCCAACCTGCACGCGTTCGTGTTCACCTGTGGGGCTGATGAGACGGCCGCATTTGCCAACGATCTCGGTTGGATACGGCTGTTGCTATCGGATGGGTCGCCGGCCGGCGACTCGGCGCTGGCGGGATTCCTGCGGCGGTCGGCGGCCGGGGTCGGCGACCGGCCGGGGTTCCTGCTGAGGGCTGGCCGGACGCTGGCGGCGGAGTTGTCTCGCGACCCGCTGAGGCTGCAGGCGATATTGCGAGAGATGGCGACATGATCGCGCGGAACGGGCAGAATCCGGTTACGGCGCGCCGGCTGGGAGTGGTGGTCGGCGGGTCGCTGTCGCGGGGGCTGGACGTGCGGTTGGACGGGTCGGCTGACGCATCGCTGGAGGACGTTGCGGTGGGTTCGTTCGTGACCATCGTGGGCAGACGACAGCGATACTTCGCCGTGGTGACCGACCTGGAACTTCGGGCGGTGGATGACAACGTTCGTCATTTTCCGCCCGACGGTTCCACGGGGGCGGGCGATTTCGCCGTCGATGTGATGGCCGGGACGCTGGCGTACGGGCAGTTGTCGGTGATGCCCAGCATGACGGGGCCGCTGGATTCGGGAGGCGTCGACGCGGCGGTTTCGGCGGAGCAGGCCAAGACGATACCGGAGCATTTTGCGCCGGTGTACGCTGCGTCGCAGGCGGACATCGACGCGGTGTTTGCGGCGCAGGCTGGCGACGCCTTCGCGCTGGGTTCTCCGCAGGGCATGGATGCGGCGTCGGTGCGGCTGGACCTGGGTACGCTGGCGAGCCGATCGGTCGGGGTGTTTGGCGCGTCGGGGTCGGGCAAGACGTTCCTGGCGAGGATGCTGCTGGCGGGGCTGGTGAAGGAAGGGGACGCGGTGTCGCTGGTGTTTGACATGGAGAGCGAGTACGGGTGGCAGGGGCAGGACAACGACCGGCGGCGGCAGGTGAAGGGACTCAAGCAATTGTTCCCGAGCCGGGTGGTGACGTTTACGCTGGACGAAGAGAGCAGCCGGCGCCGGGGCGTCTCGCCGGACGGCGTGGTGCGCATCGGGTACGACGAGATCGAGCCGGCCGACATCGAGGTGCTGCGCGACCTGCTGAACCTGTCCGAGGTGGCGGCGGCCACGGCGTGGAACCTGGAGCGGCACTATGGCAGAGGCGACTGGCTGCGGGCGTTCCTGGCGTTGAGTGGGGCCGATGTGGGTGAGCTGGCGAATGAGTTGGGGGTCAACCTGGCGGCGTTGCAGACGCTGCACCGGCGGCTGTCGGCGTGGGGAAGGTTTGGGTTCCTGGCAGATCAAGGCGAAGGGCGTGGCAGCGCAGGCGGGATCATCGAGCAGTTGCAGCGCGGGAACCACGTGGTGCTGGAGTTCGGGCAGTACGGGCGCAACACCGCCGCGTACGTGCTGGTGAGCAATCTGCTGACGCGGCGGATCCACGAGACATGGGTGCGGCGCAAGGAACTGGCGGACGGCGGGCAGGGCGATGAGCCGAGGCCCCTGGTGATATTCATCGAGGAGGCGCACAAGTTCCTGACGCCGGAGGTGGCGTCGCAGACCATTTTCGGGTCCATCGCCCGGGAGTTGCGCAAGTACAACGTGACGCTGATGATCGTTGACCAGCGGCCCAGCGGGATCGACTCGGAGGTGATGAGCCAGTTGGGAACGCGGCTATCGTGCGCATTGAACGACGACCGGGACATGAACGCGGTGCTGATGGGCGCGCGGGACGCCGGGCAGTTGCGCGGAGTCCTGGCCCGGCTGGACAGCAAGCAGCAGGCGCTGGTGTTCGGGCACGCCGTGCCGATGCCGGTGGTGGTGCGGCCGCGGGACTACGATGAGTCGTTCTATGCCGAGATGGCGGTTCCGACCGCCACGGGTGTTGCGGTGGGAACGGGTGGCTTGGCCGAGACGGAGGCGGAGCGGATGCAGCGGGAGATTGACGAGCTTTTTCCGCCGGAGTGAGACGGGTTTTGCATGGATGTACAGGATTTACAGGATGATCTGATTGCAATGGATGTGAAGCGATGAGGGTGGTTGAGACCTGCGCGGAGATGATGGCGCTGTGCCGGGAGGTTCCGCGTCCGCTGGGGCTGGTGCCGACGATGGGTGCGCTGCACGAGGGGCACCTGTCATTGACGCGGCAGGCGCGGTTGGATAACGCGACGATGGCGGCGTCGATTTTCGTGAATCCGACGCAATTCGGGCCCAACGAGGACTTCACGACCTACCCGCGCAGTATGGAGCGGGACCTGGAGTTGCTGGAGGCGCAGGGGACGGACCTGGTGTTCGCGCCGTTGCCGCCGGAGGTTTATCCCGATGGGTTCGACACGTACATCGAGCCGGGCGCGGTGGCCGAAGGCATGGAGGGCGCGTCGCGTCCCGGCCACTTTCGCGGCGTGGCGACGGTGGTAGCCAAGCTGTTCACGATCACGCGACCCGACCGCGCGTATTTCGGGCAGAAGGACGGGCAGCAGGTGGCGGTGATCCGCAAGATGAACGCCGACCTGAACCTGGGCGTGGACGTGGTGACGATGCCCACCATCCGGGAACCGGACGGGTTGGCGATGAGCAGCCGGAACGCGTATCTGACGGAGGAGGAACGGGCGGCCGCACCGGTGGTGCACCGGGCGCTGTGCGCGGCGGAATCGCTGTGGAACGCGGGCGAGCGGGACGCTGGGCGGCTCAGGACGGCGGCGTTGGCATTGCTCAGGCAGGAGCCGCTGGTATCCGGCGTGGACTACGTGAGCGTGGTGGATGCGGAGACGATGGCGCCGGTGGGATTCGCGCCGGCGGGCCGGCGGGTGATGATCGCGGCGGCGGCGCGGCTGGGGTCGGTGCGGTTGATTGATAACGTGGTGGTGGGGTGATGCACCCGTCTGCGATGCCCGGCGTGGCCGATTTATCCAAAATTGGATGCTCCCAATTGGAGGGTTCGCGAGATGAATGACGAGGTGGTTTTTGAGGTTCATGAGGCGGAGGAAGGCGGTTACTACGCGGTAGCCCAGGGCCACGACATCATTACCCAAGCGGAATCCTGGGATGAGTTGAAGCTCATGGCACAAGACGCGGTGCTGTGCCATTTTGATGACCATGAGATGCCGGAAACGTTCCGGCTACGGTTGGTGAGGGATGAGGTAGTTGCGGTGTAATGCTGCCCAGAGATTTGTCCGGCGACGAGTTGGTGGGGCTGCTGAACCGACGCTATGGATATCGGGTTATCCGCCGACGAGACAGCCATATTGAGATGAGAGACGAATATCAGAGGTCATGAGCATCGCGTTTCGGTCCCGCGTCATTCTCAACTCAAAGTGGGGACTTTAGGTGGCATCCTGTCCAGGGTTGCTGCGTATCTGGAAATCAGCCAGGATGAATTACGGCGGCGGCTGTTTGAACGTTAGACGGTCCGTGCTGGGCGACTGATTGATAACGGGATTTGGGCTGGACTGAGTGCGAACGATTTTCGCTCGCCACCGTTCCCAGATTTTTTGGCGCCCTATCCTCTATATCGTCAAATTTTGAAACACCTGCCCCGAGTCGTGAATTTGGGGCTGGCGTCAATCCGTGCGTAACCGCCTGCGGAGCCGGTTGGCGTCAAGAGGGCGCGGTCATAGTCCTGTCTCAAAGGGCACGCGAAAATCAAGTGCGCGTTTCGCGTCTGCACTGTAGGCTAATTGTTCATCATCCGCTGCGGCAGGTACCGGTATATCCCATTGTTCGGCGAACGAACGACAAGTGCGGTTGTGATAACGGGCAAGCCAGACGTATTTGGACCGGACACCTTGGTCAGACTTGTGGTCACGTAAACCGTTGAGCACCCTTTCTCTATGGAGAGGCAGCAGCGCTGCATGAATCGGGTAATCTGGAAAAAGATCAAGCTCAGACCCCAGGTAGTCAACAAACAAACGTTCATCGGCTGGATCTTCAAGGATCTGCTGGTAGTGTGGCGCCCAGGTGGAGTCGCCATAATACGACAGATGCTGTGCTATCAAGGGCTCGACGGACGGCGCGATAGTTAACCTTGGAGGTCCGCCCGACTGATCGAGACCAACGGCCTCCAGCAACGCATCCCCGTACGCGATGTCTTCGTCTTGGTAGTGTTTACCGAAAGCGATCGTGCCCCTGAGGAAGAAACCATCTAACGCGAGGCTGGTTTGCACCTGTGCGAAAAGTGTCAGGACAGTGCCGAGCTCGGCTTCTCCGTCACTTCGGAAACCTTCGCCTAACGGGTAAGCTACTACAATGTTGTCGGTAAAAACCTTCATATCAAATAAGGAAGCACCAGGTGGGTAGCCGAGTTTAGCCTCGCGCACACGACCGTAAGCTTTATCTAAGGCTCGTTTGATCCTCCGAAGGAAGCCATCGCCCCAGCCCGAACGGAAAGCGCGTTGCGTTTCCGCACGGAACCCGAGGATATCGGCGTAGCAGACGATTGTTGGGCGCAGACGCATTGGAGTGGTTTGCAACCGTTCCATTATCCACGCCCGGACCAGGTTTCACCTTTGACACCTTTGGCGCCCGCGTGCCGGTAGGTGTGTGACAAAGTTCCGCCATCCAGTGGCAACAGGATGGAAGACGTCAAATTGGGGCTGAACAACACGTTTGCCGGCTCTAGTTCGTCCCAATAGTCAGTGAAGTCGTGGGTGTCCCAGAACTCGGCTTCCTCTTCCCGCGCTGCGAAGCGGGGAATTGGATCTTTGGCCGGACGTTGTTTCGCGTTCATTGGGTCTGCTTTTGGTAGCGCCGACGTTCTCGGCGGCTGGCGGGACGGGCCGTAATAACATAATAGGCTCCGTCGCTTTCAGGTTCAACCACAACTGCCAATATGCGGTTGTCGTTGGTTGATCCGATGGTCAATGGGCGGCGGGAGGATTTTATTGATAAACTCCAAGGGGAGTGGCGATAGGGTTGGTTGGAGATGAACCCATGCGCAAGCCAAGCAGGAAGGCGGGAAATGACTAAAACCATCAAGGCCAAATACGCCCACGGAGTAATTACCCCGCTGGAACCACTCGAGCTGGCGGAGGACTCGGTGGTGCTGCTGACCATTGAGTTGCTGCCGGCCGGCGAACCCGAGCCTGGCGAAGTGGAGCTGCTCGGTGGTTCCAATGACAGCGGACTGATTATCGATATGGAGGACCCCAGAGCGCTCAAAAAATTCCTGGATGATGAGGAACTTGCTCATTACTTGCGGTCAGTGGGCAGGGAACCGTGATTGTCCCTGATCTCAACCTGCTGATCTACGCCTCCAACCGACGTGCCCCCGAGCACGAGCCTGCCCAATTCTGGTGGAGAAGAATGCTGCAAGGAGAGGAACGGGTCGGCTTGCCTTGGGTAGTCATCAATGGGTTCATTCGACTAATGTCGCAGCGCGGGGTTTTAGAGTCCCCGTTGCGGCCCACCGACGCGTTGGACATCGTGGGGGATTGGCTCGGCTATCCTCACGTTGCGCCGCTCAACCCCGGTGACGACCACCTGACGTACTTCCGGCGGTACCTGGCTGTCGCAGGCGCGGGGCCCAATCTGGTGACCGACGCACATATCGCTGCGTTAGCCACCGAACACGACGCCGAAGTGCATACCAATAATGATTCCGATTTCGGACGATTCTCCGGGCTGCGCTGGCGCAATCCATTGCGGTGAAAGTTGGCGGGGCGGTTGCCGGCGTCTAACGGCGGTAGTATTCTGCTTGGCACGCTGCGCCTTGGGCGGATGCGATTGTTTCCAGGAGCATTGATCTGCGATGACCACCACCGACGTCAGGACTCACATGAATTTCATCAACGGGGAATGGACGCCCTCGGATTCGGGGCGCACCTACTCCGTGTACAACCCGGCGCACAAGGACCGTTTGCTGGGGCATTTCCAGCTATCGAATCCTGAGGACACGCTACGCGCGGTGGCCGCCGCGTCCGAGGCGGCGGACGGATGGGCCGAGACGCCGGCGCCGGTTCGGGCGCAGGTGCTGTTCAAGGCGCTGGAGATCATGGAGCGGCGGGGCGAGGAGATCGCCCGCACTATCACCGAGGAGGAGGGCAAGCCGCTGCCCGACGCCCGCGGCGAGGTCAAGCGGGCCATGAATATCATGGAGTACGCCGCGGGTGAGGGCCGCCGGATGTTCGGGTACACCACGCCGTCGGAGTTGCCCAACACGGTGGCGTACACGGTGCGTCGGCCGCTGGGCGTGGTTGGGATCATCACGCCGTGGAATTTTCCCATCGCGATTCCGGCATGGAAGATGGCGCCGGCGCTGATCTGCGGCAACGCCATCGTGTTCAAGCCGGCGTCGAGCACGCCGCTGTGCGCGGTGAAACTCACCGAGGTGTTTGAGGAGGCGGGGGTGCCGCCGGGCGTGTTCAACCTGATCACCGGCCCGGGGGGCAGCGTGGGCAACGCACTGGTGGAATCGCCGGACGTGGCGGGCATCTCGTTCACCGGCAGCACAGAGATCGGGACCGACCTGTACACTCGCGGCGCGTCGCTGCTGAAGAAGGTGCAGGCGGAGATGGGCGGCAAGAACGCCGTCATCCTGCTGGCCGACGCTGACCTTGACAAAGCGCTGGGCGGCATCGTGCAGGGGGCGTTCGGGTCCACGGGCCAGCGATGCACCGCCACCAGCCGGGTGATCGTTGAGGATGGGGTGTACGACGAGTTCATGGCGCAGTTGATTGAGCGCACATCGAAGCTGACCATCGGCGACGGGTTGGAGGAGGGCATCGACGTGAGCCCGCTGTCCAGCGAGTCGCAGCAGCGGACGGTGTCCGAGTACATCACCACGGGTAGGGAGGAAGGCGCGACGCTGGCGTTCGGCGGACGCACGCTGGAGGGCGGGATCTACGACGAGGGGTGGTACGTGGAGCCGACGATATTCACGGATGTGGATCCCGACATGCGGATCGCGCGGGAGGAGATATTCGGGCCAGTGCTGACGGTATTCCGAGCGCGGGACCTGGAGCACGCCGTGGAGATCTCCAACAGCGTCAAGTTCGGCCTGTCGTCGTCGGTGTACACGCGGGACATTCCGCGCGCGTTCCGATATATCAACACGGTGGATGCCGGCATGGTGCACGTGAACGCGCCCACGCTGGGCGGCGAGGTGCACCTGCCGTTCGGCGGTTTGAAGGCGTCGGGCGTGGGTCAGCGCGAGCAGGGCGTGGAGGCGGTGGACTTTTTCAGCGAGGTCATCACCGTGTACATCGACTATGCCGATGAGGCGCGGGCGCAGGCGCGGTTCATCTAGCCGGCCCCGCATACGCGGGCGGTGCTGGCCATTCCCGCTTACGGTGTTTGGTTCCTGGCGGTGGTCGGGTTGGTCCTGGCCGCCGCCGGTTGTGCTAACGGCGACGAGATTGATGCCAGGATCGAGCGGGCGGTGGCAACGGCCGTGGCGTCAAATGCCGCGCCCGATCTGAATCGCCTTTACCGGGAAACGCGGGCGTCGGTGTTCTACATCGATCCGACCGACGGGCAGCACGGGACCGGATGGCTGCTGGAACCGGGCCTGATCGTTACGGCGGCGCACGTAGCGGCTGGGCGAGAGCAGGTGATCGTACGGCAGGCGACGGCGCCCACGTTCGTGGCCGACGTGGTTGGACTGGACGAGCGGAGAGATGTGGCGTTGCTGAGTTATGACGTTGATGACTCGGCGCTGGAGCCCAATGCCAGGCCGCTGCCATTGGGCGACGCTGGCAGCGACGACATTGCGAGCACCTTGCTGGCGCTGGGGTATTCGAGCAGCGGGGTCAAGCGGGAGGGCACGGTCGGCTCGCCCAAGGCCAACGCGGGGATACTATCGCAGATCACCAACTTCGGGCCGGACAGCTACGGGCGGAACCTGGAGATGGACGCGGCGATTGACCCGGGGGACAGCGGCGGGCCGGTTCTGAATGCCCAGGGAGAGGTGATCGGGATGATCCGGGCGGCGGCGCGGCGTTCGGAGAGCGGCGGAACGGTGGTGGGGACGTTTTACGCCGTGCACGCGGATGAGATCCGGGCGGCGTTGGGGGAGTTCAGAAGTCGCGAAAGTCGGGGTCTTCAGCGATAACGTCGAGGATGCCCTGGGCGACGTAACGTTGGGGGCGACTTCTACCACCGTCCGGTGTGAGTATGCCGGTTTCTACCAGCCGGGCAATATGCCGTTGCGCGGCAGTATGAGATACGTTCAGCAACGCTTGAACACGCGGCACGTTGATGTAGGGCAACGCGAACAGTTCATCAATCAGGTCAAATGTCGTCCCCGCAGTTCGCCAAGACTGTACTCGATCACGGTAGGCGTTCCTGGTTTGCAGCAGATTTTCGACTCGTTCCAGAGCGTCGGCAGATACGGCGGAAATTGCCATCAGAAAAAATTGCAACCATGGTTCCCATTCGCCTTTGAGGCTTACGCCTAGCAGCAAATCTACGTATTGTTGACGGTACGCAGATATAAAGTCGCTGACATATAGCCAAGGATGGGTCAAGTACCCACGCTCACAAAGCAGCAAGGTTATCAGGATGCGCCCCGTCCTCCCGTTGCCGTCTTCAAAAGGATGAATGGCTTCGAACTGATAGTGTATTAACGCCAGTTGCACCAGAAGTGACATGGTAGGTTCAGAGTGCATAAACTCTTCTAGTTCGTGCAACGCCGGCATCATTTCTTGCGCAGGAGGCGGCACGTAGCGAGCGTTCTCAATCCCGGGTAGTCCACCCGATATCATGACCTGCCGTGTTCGAAATTCGCCCGGCCGTCGGTCGTGCCCGCGGACGCCGGACAAAAGGACTTCGTGAATTTCGCGTATCAGACGCAAACTCATCGGCAACTGTGTCATCCGTGCCAGTCCGTGCCGCATTGCTTTGACGTGATTGGCAACCTCCTCCGCGTCATCTCGATCTCGCGCTATGTCGCTGAGCTGGAATTGGTACACCTCCGCGAGGTTGGATGTAGAGCCTTCTATGCGACTGGAAGCCACTGCTTCTCGGGACAGCATAGGATTGATTAGCAGATACGGGGTCGGCAAATCTGAGGCCCTTCCGTCCAAGCGGCTCAGCGCCCGGTCGGCGCGCGACAGCAGATTGACTGTGCTATCACTCCAAACAATAGCTGGTGGTAGCGGATTTGGCACAAAAGCTGGCCAATAACCGCCGTCTAGTGTAGCGGCTGGCACCAACTTGCCGGGGCTCTCGTCAGTGAAATCGGACTCGCGCAATTCTGCTCCTCCCGTGTTTGCGATTGCAGACTGGCTACCGTAGCTGTCTGCAATGATAATGCAGTCAAGGTTTCACAACCCATAAGATGCGATGCAGATTTAGCTGTGAAAGTTGCAAACGTAAGAGATATTGCAATCTTCACGGCCCAAAAATTGTAACAGCGGGAAGGCATTGCAATCCTACGCGGATAATCTCGAAGGCATTGCAACATTGACGATCTAAAAGTTGCAATCTGAGGAAGGCATTGCAACCCTGCGTGGACAATGGACGGGTCAATGCAACCTTACCGTCCAAAACCTGCGGTCACTCCAGCCCCGCCTTACAACCGGCGGCGGCCGGCGAAGCCGGTGTTGGTGGGGTGCCACCAGTCGATGGAGGGTTCGCCGCGCTGCCAGCAGAGGTAAACGGTTTCGCCCTCGCGGTTGTGCGGGAAGTCGACCAGGCCCCGGCCGATATCGCGCACCTCAATGCCGCGGTCGGTGATTTCCTTGACCGCGTCCTGCAGTTGGCGGGTCAGGCGGGTTACCACGTTCTCGGCGTCTGCGATTTCCTGCTCGCTGCTGGAGTGGCCGTTGCTTCGGCGTCGGCGCAGCAGCCCGAGGAGGTTCTCCTGCTGGTCGACCAGTTCGTCGCGCAGGGGCTGCATGGCGGCGAACCGTTCCTCCATCCAGGGAACCAGGTCGTTGGCCTCGTCGTATGTGAACAGGCGCTCCATCATGGCGTCTGTATAATACAGCAATGACGACCGCCAACGACGCCGGCCCTGATGCCGGCGATGACGCAGTTAGAGACAACCCGTTTCTGCCGGGTGAGCTGGCCCTGTTCCTGGACCGGAAGGGTCGGGCGTACCTGCAAACGCTGACCGAGGGCGAGGAGTTCCACTGCCACCTGGGGTTCATTCCGCACGAGGAGGTGATCGGGCAGCCGGTGGGCGGGTGGTACACCACGAGCCGGGGACACGTGCTCTTGGGAATCCGGCCGACGCTGGGCGACTACGTGCGGTTGATGCCGCGGGGGCCGCAGGTAATCTACGCCAAGGACCTGGGCAATATCGTGTCCATGGCCGACATATTCCCGGGGGCGACGGTGGTGGAGGCGGGCCTGGGCTCGGGAGCGCTGACCACGGGGCTGCTGAGGGCAGTCGGGCCGGCGGGGCGGGTGGTGTCCTACGAGATCAACGGGGAAGTGGTAGCGAAGGCCAAGTCCAACGTGGAGTCGGTGGTTTCGGATACGTCGCGTTGGTCGGTGAAGGTCGGCGACATCGCTGAGGGGATTGCCGAGGCGGACGTGGACCGGGTGGTGTTGGATTTACCCGAACCGTGGCGGATCCTGGATGCCGCCGCGGACGCGCTGCACACCGGGGGGATTCTCCTGTGTTTTCTGCCGACGGTGCTGCAGGTGCATGAGTTGGTGATGGCGCTACAGGACGACGGGCGTTACGCGCGGATCGAGACGGCCGAGACGATGCTGCGGGGATGGAACGTAACGCGGCGCAGCGTCCGTCCGGCGCACCGGATGGTGGCGCACAGCGGATTCATCACCACGGCGGTGCGGTGCGTGCCGCCCGGGAGGCAGGGCTACGCGCTCAACCCGTGAACGGGGAACACCGCGTCCCTGATGGCGGCCACGCTTTCGGCAGCCAGGGCGCGGGCGTCGGCGCGGATGTGGTCAGGGATCTCGGGGATTTCGGTGTCGCGCAGGGTGGTGCGGCCCAGGCGGTCGATGGCCATGGTGGGGATGCGGTCGGGCCAGTCGGCGCCGCACATGACTCCATAGGCCAGGGTCCAGCAGCGCGCCACCGCGCCTATGTCGTATCCGCCGCCGCCGGTGGCGAGCCACGGATAACCCAGGCCGCCCAGGCGCGTGACTGCGGCGATGAATCCCCGGCTGGTGACCTGTAGGTGCGTCAGCGGGTCGGTGTGGTATGAATCGATGCCAAGCTGGGTGAGCAGTACGTCGGGGGCAAAAGCGTTGATGAGGGGCGGGACGACGGACTCGAACGCCTCAAGGTAGATCTCGTCGTCGGTGTAGGGATAGAGGGGGAGGTTGACGGCGTAACCGACGCCATCGCCGGAGCCGACCTCGCCGGCGAATCCGGTACCAGGAAAGAGGTAGCGTCCCGACTCGTGGACGGAGATGGTGAGGACACGCGGGTCGTTGTAGAAAGCATCCTGAACGCCGTCGCCGTGGTGGGCGTCGATGTCCACGTAGGCGACGCGTAGGCCCCGGTTGAGCAGGTAGTGGATGGCGACGACGGGATCGTTGAACACGCAGAACCCGCTGGCGTTGCGGGCGGCCGCGTGGTGCAGACCGCCGCTGATGTTGAACGCGGCCTGGACCTCGCCGTCGGCGACCATGCGTGCTGCGTCCAGCGTGGCGCCGGTGCTGAGCATGGCGGCCTCATACATGCCGGGGTAGGTTGGGTTGTCCCCGCCCTGCGCGAACCCGAACCGCTGGGGTTGGTATCCGGTGAGCCCGAGGCTGAAGGTGCGGACGGCGGCCATGTAGTCGCGGGAGTGGAACGCGCCGACGGTCGCCTCGTCGGCGAGGGTGGGTGTCACCAGCATCGAGTCTTCGCCGTCGAACGCGCCGTATGCGTCGAGGAGTTCGTAGGTGTGGCGCAGGCGGATGGGCCGCATGGGGTGGTCCTGTCGGAGGACGTGCTGGCTCATGGCGTCGTCGTAGATGAAAGCAGCGCGGGGCATGGTAGGTTCCTCGTTCAATGGACTTGACGTCCAAAATAGGAAGTGCTATATGATGGCATGGAATTGATATGCCGGCATAGCCAGCATTCTATAAAACGTTAATTGGATACTTGATACAGAATTTCCCATGACCGGGAATTTAGATTGCGGCTTTATGCGCTATTTTTGATCAAATGGGGATTAAGGTTATGAAGCGATTCCACTTGCCATTAAAACCGACGGAACCGATAGAGGCGGTGGGATTTGTTCGCTTGGTTGCCAAGCTTTTGGTTTTGGCATTGTTCGTATGCGCGGCTATAGCCATGTGGTGGCAAAGTGGCGGTCTTGAGTCATCCCCGGGTGAGAGCGAGCCGATCGTGTTGAGGCTGATTGCTCCTTCGATGTGTTTGCTGCCGTGCATTCTGTACGTCTTTTACCTCGTGCGGTCCCGGCGGAAATAGCGCGCAGGCACTTCCAGGAATATCACCTCTACGGGAACGTTCGGAGCAAGCCATGGACCCTCAATGGGAGAGGCATTGGTGCACCATCTGCCTGGGAATAATCACCTTAACCTCGGCCCTGGTCGGGGCAGCTTTTTTCTCTGCCGATTTGGGCGACCTGACGATCCGTTCGGGGAATATATACGAAAGCATTGGGCTAGCTTACCGTGTGACTGTCATGGTTTCGATAGTCGCGGTTTACGTTACCATGATTGAACGGGCTATGGATGCCATATTCATGACACGTTTTGAATTAGCGGCCAAGCGCACGACCCGAAGAGAAGCGGTTAGAAACGTTTACTTTGGGATGAATATTGTGATCATTGGTTTGCTGGGGCTCGTTTTCTTCCAATTTGTGGGGGATCTGCCTGTCATGCAGGCTCCCGCCATGGTGGCGCCAACTGGAGCCGACTGACGTAACTTCAGCGGCGTCGTGGATTTATGAGCGACCAATCCTCCATGCGCATTGGTAGGCATCCTCGGGCACGCAAATCAATAGTCTCAGGCGGAATCATAGCGGCTGCTTGGCGGGGACTCCCACGCGGCGGGGATAGTGGCCGGGAGTGCGGCGAACCTTTTCGACCGAGATGATCCAGCGGTCGGGCGGCAGCGGCGGCGACAGGTCGTTGACGGAGTGCATGCCGGCGACCTTTCCGCCCAGTTCCTGCAGGGCGTTGACCGAGATTTTCGCCTGCACGGGGCCGTCGCTGCCTTTCCACGCCAGCAGGTGTCCACGGCCCTTGCAGAGGGGCAGCGCGTATTCGATCAACGTGGGGAGAGACGAAACACCCCGGGCCAGCGCGACGTCGAACTGGCCCCGGTAGCCCTCGGTGCGGCCGAGGTCCTCGGCGCGGACGGTGAGCACCTCCACATCTTCCAAGGCAAGCTCGCGGACGAGGTCGGACAGGAACGCCGTTTTCTTGCCCGTTGACTCGGCGAGGGTCAGGCGGATTTCCGGGAAGGCGATCTTGAGAGGGACACCGGGGAATCCTGCGCCGGCGCCGATATCGACGACGCGCGCTCCGTCGCGCCATTGGGGTATGGCCAGGACGGCGGTGAGGGAATCGAGGTAGTGCCGAACCTGCACCTGCTCCGGGTCGGTGATGGCGGTGAGGTTGGCGCGGCGGTTGCCGGCCTGCAGCAGTTCGGTGTAGCGTGCGAACTGGGCCAGTTGGTGCGCGTTCAGGGTCAGGCCGAGGTGTTGGGCATGCTCGGCAAGGATGGACATGCCGACGTCGGCTGACGCGGACTCCGCGTGGGCTGCCATCAACCCATGAACCGGGCGAATACGTCGCGGCCGGGGTAATGGGCACGCTCGCCGAGTTCCTCTTCGATGCGCAGCAGGCGGTTGTACTTGGCGAGGCGTTCGGAGCGCGTGATGGAGCCGATCTTGATCTGGCCGGCGCCGGTGGCAACGGCCAGGTCGGCGATGGTGGTGTCCTCGGTCTCGCCGGAGCGGGCGGAGATGACGGGCAGGTAGCCGCGCTGCTGGGCGAGACGAACGGTGTCCAGAGTTTCAGTGAGGGTGCCAATCTGGTTGAGTTTGATCAGCACGGCGTTGGC
>JAJDXU010000045.1 GCA_022823105.1 Dehalococcoidia bacterium | reverse complement strand
CTGCCCCGGACAGTCCGGGGGCTTTTCTCGCGCGACCGCATGCCAAGTGCGGTCAATCTGATTGCGAAAGCTACCCCCCGATCCACTCCACTACCGTACTCACCCCCATTCCGACGCCGACGCACAGTGTGGCCAGCCCGTAGAACGGCCGCGGCTGTTGGGGCGCGCGCCTCTTCATCTCGTGCATGAGGGTGACCAGGATGCGGGCGCCCGAGCAGCCCGTGGGATGGCCCAGCGCAATGGCGCCGCCGTTGACGTTGGTGATGTCGTGGCGCAACCCCAGTTTGCGCATGCAGGCCAGGGTCTGGGCCGCAAACGCCTCGTTGATCTCGATCAGGCCGATGTCGTCCAGCGTCAGGCCCAGGCGATCCAGCAGCTTATGGGTGGAGGGGACGGGACCGTAGCCCATGACGCCCGGGTCGACACCGGCCACGGCGGAACCGACCCAGCGTACCAGGGGGCGGAGGCCAAGTTCCGTGGCCCGCTCGCCGGTGGTGAGGACCAGCGCCGCAGCGCCGTCGTTGATGCCGCTTGAATTACCCGCCGTAACCGTCCCGCCCTTCTGAAACGCCGGCCGCAGTTTTGCCAGCCGCTCCAGGCTCGTATCGACTTCGTAGCGGCCGTTGACTCGCCGGTAACGCGGATGTTCGTCGGTGTCCACGATCAGCGGGCCGCCGCGCCTTCGCGGGACCTCTACCGGGGCGATCTCATCCGTGAACCGGCCGTCGTTGATGGCCGCGACGGCACGCCTCTGACTTTCCAGTGCGAACGCGTCCTGATCCTCGCGGCTGATCTTCATGTCCTCGGCCAGTGCCTCCGCCGTCTGCCCAAGGCTGATGATCGGATAAAGCGCATCCATTTTCGGATTGTTGTAGCGCCAGCCCACCGTGGTGTCGTACATGACGGGCGGTTTGGTGCTCGGGGTCCGAGCGGGCTTCGGCACGCTCCACGGCGCCCGGCTCATGGACTCCACGCCGCTGCCGATACAGATATCGGCCTCCCCGGCCAGGATGGTCTTGGCAGCCAGGTTGACAGACTCCAGCGCCGACGAACACAACCGGTTCACGGTCACGCCAGGCACCGTGCTGGGGAATCCCGCCAGCAACGTCGCCATACGCGCCACGTTGCGGTTGTCTTCGCCCGCCTGGTTGCTGCAACCCGCGTAGACGTCATCGACGGTTGCAGGGTCGATCCCGGTCCGGCGCATCAGCGCCTCGTAGGTCACTGCCAGCAGATCGTCCGGCCGCACGCTGGACAACCCGCCGCCGTAGGCCCCGATCGGCGTGCGAACGCCGTCGACGATGACAACTTCCTTCATTCGAACAATCTCCTTCGGCGATATGCGGCTGGGATCATGGCGCAGGCATCGAAACAAACGGATAGTAGCGCATCACCAATATCGAAAACGCCCCTTTGGCGTGCATGCGCACGGTTACGGGCGCATGGACCCGAAATCATCAATTCGGTGCAGCACGCTGGCGTGTCTCAGGCCAGTTCGCTGCTCCGTCGGGCGGCGGCTTGCACGGCCTCGCTGAGGAGCGATTCCAGGGCACCCGAGTCGCCGATCAATACCTCGAGCGCAGCTTGGGTGGTCCCGCCGGGACTGGTGACCTGGCGGCGCAGTTCCGCCGGGTCCGTACCCGACACCATGGCGTAGGCGCCTGCGCCGGAAACCGTCGCCAATGCCAGCCGTTCGGCCAGTTCCCTCTCGAAACCGACCTTCACCGCAGCCGCCGCCAGGCATTCGATCAGCAGGAATACATAGGCCGGGCCGCTGCCGGAGACGGCGGTGACCGCATCCATCAGGCCATCGTCCTCCAGCCAAACCACCTGTCCCACCGCAGCCATGAGCGATTCGCAAAGCTGCTTCGGGCCCGGATCCACGACCTCGCTGGCGGCCAGCGCGGTGATTCCCCTGCCGATCGAAGCCGGCGTGTTGGGCATGCCGCGGACGATGGCCGCACCGGCGCCGAGCAGGCCCTGGTAGAACGCGATGGTCTTGCCTGCGGCAATAGTGAGCAACACCGCCCGGCCGTCGGCCAGGTCGCGATAGTCCTGCAATGCCACTTCGACCAGGTGGGGCTTGACGGCCAATACGATCACCTCGGGGCGAAACGAATCCGGCCGCCCCGGGGAGGCCTTGATACCCAGCGATTCGACGGCGGCGCGCGCCCGCCCGTCCGGGTCGACCACGTGAACCGAGTCCGGCGCCCGACCGTCGGCGAGCCATCCGCGCAGCAGCGCCTGACCCATGTTGCCGCCGCCCACCAGCAGAATCGCTTCACGGCCGCTCATGATTCCGACTCCGATCCAGATTTCGATTCCGATGCCGGTGACATCGGTCTCTGCCCGCTTCCCCGAGGATCGGTCCCTGCACGGCCCTTTCCGGCCAGGACTCCAAGAACCCCCTCGCTGTGGGCCACCACGCACGCCGTGACGCCGTCGCCGGTCACATTCACCGCCGTTCTCATCATGTCCAGCAACCGGTCGATGCCGAAAATGAGCGCTATACCCTCCACCGGCACGCCCACCTGGGTTAATACCATGGTCAACGTGATCAGGCCGGCGGAAGGGACCGCCGCCGTGCCGATGGAGGCAAGCGTGGAGAGCAGGATAATCACCAGGAAGTCCGCAAGGACCAGGTCCACCCCGTACACGTTGGCGATGAACACGGTGGCGATGCCCTGCATGATGGCCGTCCCGTCCATGTTGATGGTCGCACCCAGCGGGACGGTGAACGAGGCAATGGAGTTCGGCACGCCCAGGCGCCTCATCAATGCGTTGAGCGTGACCGGAATCGTCGCCGCCGAGGAGGCCGTGCTGAAGGCGAAGGTCATCGGCGCTCGCATTCGCGCCAGGAACCTGAGCGCATTCAGCCCGAAGGCCCGCAACACCAGCGAATAGGCGACCAGCAGATACGCCAGCAACGTACCGGCAAGGAGCAGGAAATAGCCCGCCAGCGGAATGAAGATCTCCCATCCCTGCGACGCAAACGTCCGGGCCAGCAGCGCGAACAGTCCGATCGGTGCAAGCTCGATGACGAACATCACCATTTTCAGGATCACTTCGTTCAGGTCCCTGAAAAATCTGACCACGGATCCTGCCCGCTCGCCGGCCAGATTCGCCGCGAATCCGAACAACAGCGCGAAAACAATGATCTGGAGCATCTGCCCGTCCGCCATGGCCTGGAACAGGTTCTCCGGGAAGATGTTGATGAAGGTGTCGGCCAGGGGCGGCATTTCCCGGGGGACGACTTCGGCAAAATCGCCCTCCAGCTCGAAGCCGGCTCCGGGGGATACCACAAGGGCCATCGACAGGCCCACGGTAACGGCCACGGCCGTGGTTGCCAAAAACAGGCCCACCGTCTTCGCACCCACCCGCCCGAAGGTTTTCAGGTCGCCCATGGCGTTGACCCCGCAAACCAGCGAGACGAAAACCAGCGGAACGACCATCAGTCTGAGCAGCGCGAGGAATATTCCGCCAACGACGTAGAAGAGACCGTCCACGAGAAACGCGTTCACCCCGGGCAATGCCCCCGCCGAAGCGTTCAGGGCAATGCCCACCACGATTCCAGCCAGCATCGACAGCAGAATTCGCTGCGTAAAGCTCACACGGTCTCCTTATGCCTGGGGAATCCCGTAAATCCGCGACACTTCCTGTCTGTGTTGAAGCCGCCTGACTGCGGCAACGCCCGGCGTACCGCTGTAGAATACCGCACAGAAGGACGCCCGGCATTCTTGGGGAGTGTGGGTTGTGCGCCCTCAGACTACGACTATTTTCAACTTTTTGAGGAGAAACCGATGAAGGGCACTCTTATTCTATCGACGGCGGCGTTGATCCTGCCGGCCCTGGCGACTGCCGAACCCATGGAGTATTCACTCGACATGAGCCACTCCCGGGTCTTTTTCGATGTCGACCACCAGGGATATTCCATGATGCGCGGCATGTTCCGGAGTTTCGACGGCACCCTGATGTACGACGCTGAAGATCCGTCGGCCAGCTCCGTCAGCATCAGCATCGACGCCGACAGCGTGGACATGTACCACGACGGACTGAACAATCATCTGAAGAACGCCGATTTCTTCGACGTGGAAGTCCATCCGGCACTGACATTCGAGAGCACGTCCGTCGAGGACCTTGGAGAAGGCCGGCTCCGCGTCGACGGCAACCTGACCATGCTGGGCCAAAGCCACCCGGTGAGCTTTGATGCGGTTCATAACCAGATGGGCCAGGTCCGCGGCGGCGCCACCAAGGTCGGTTTCAGCGCCACTGGATCCCTGGATCGAACCGCCTACGGAATGAACTTCGGTGCGGGGAACCTTGGTACGGACATCAGCTTCAATATCGAGATCGAAGCCACCCGACCCGGCGAGGGCGGCGCCCCGGCCGGCATGGGCATGGGTATGGGGCAGTAGCCAGCTCAAATGGCTTGATCGTGGCCGCCGGAGCGCCTGGCGCTTGCGGCGGCCACAGTCTCCTGGCCGCTCGAAGTCGCGGGCGGACAGCGGTAAGGACCTTTTCCGGGGGAATGTCATGCGCTCACGGCTCTTGATTGCAATCGTATTCTTTCTCGTTCTACCAGGCAGTTTTGCTCAAGGTCCCGGCAACGATCTGGAAGACAGGATCCGCAGCCTGGAAGCTGCGGTGGCGGCGCTGGATACCCGCCTCGCAACGCGGACCACCGCGGGCGCAGGCTCGCTGGATACCTCCGTGGCGGGCCTTTCGGTCCAGCGCCGCATCGACGAGCTTGAGCGGCAGGTTGAAAACCTGACTCGCCAGATGACGACGCTTCAGCGCCAGGTGGAGCAAGCCGGGCGCGACGCATCCAGCGCCATTCGCGAAGCCGAGGCCGCCCGGCGGGACGCGCGGGATGCCCTGATGCGCGCGCGCTGAGGTTCCTGCGCAAGGATCGCATCACGCCATCAGGGCGCAGGGCGGCGTTCCTCGGCCGATCCGGGGAACCGCGTCGGTCGGGGTCGTGCCGCACCGGGCCCTCAGGGGACACGGCGACCCTCGTTGCCTGTGTTAGCCTATGCGCCCATCGTCGCGTGAACGCACAAACAACGGAAGGGATCCATGGCAGACAATCCAGGAGATGGCGACATCCGCATGTCGGCGGGCAACC
>JAJDXU010000335.1 GCA_022823105.1 Dehalococcoidia bacterium | reverse complement strand
CCTCGGTACCAGGACGTCCATGGCCCGGACGGTTTCGCCGTCATCATTGAGCCGCATGTAGAAGGCTTTGATGGAACTGGGGTAGTCGGTAACGATCACCGGCCGCCCGACCTTGCGCTCAGTGATGTACCTTTCGTGTTCTGACTGCAGATCCGCCCCCCAGCGCACCGGGAACTCAAACGACTCGCCGGATTCTTCCAGGATGCGAACGGCTTCCGTGTAGGTCATACGTTCAAAGTCGGAATTCGCGATGTCTTCCAGCGTGGTGATCAACTCTTTGTCGTAAAACCGGTTGAAGAACGCCATGTCCTCCGGACAAGTTTCAAGCACGTGGGCAAAGATGCTGCGCAGGAAGTCCTCCGCCAGTTGGGCCAGGCCGTCCAGGTCGCAGAAAGCGACCTCGGGCTCCACCATCCAGAACTCGGCCAGGTGCCGCGACGTGTTGGAGTTTTCAGCGCGAAACGTTGGGCCAAACGTGTAGACGTCCGACATCGCCTGCGCGAATATCTCCGCTTCCAGTTGACCGCTGACAGTAAGAAACGCGGGCCGTCCAAAGAAATCGGCGTCGTTGTCAACGCGACCGTCGCTGGTGGGCAGATTATTGAGGTCAAGGGTCGTCGCACGGAACATCGCGCCGGCGCCCTCGGCGTCGCTGGCAGTGATAATGGGCGTCTGGATGTAAAGGAAGCCGCGCTGCTGGAAGAATTGGTGGATGCCGAAAGCCATCGCGTTCCGCACGCGCGCCACTGCACCGAAGGTGTTCGTGCGCGGTCGCAGGTGGGCCAGTTCCCGTAGAAACTCCAGCGTGTGCCGTTTCTTCTGGAGCGGGTATTCCTCAGGGTCCGCGCCTCCGAGCAGTTCGAGGGAACGCGCCGCCACCTCATACCGCTGCCCGCGACCCAGAGACTCTTGCAACACCCCGTGGGCCGTCACGCTGCAACCGGTGGTGAGTCCGGCCACCAGCGTGTAGTCAGGGCAGTTGGCGTCAACTACGATCTGCAGGTCCGAGAGGCTCGATCCATCGTTGATCTGGACGAAGGAAACGCCGCCGGATGAGCGTACCGTTTTGACCCATCCGCTGACCACAACGGGATTGGGAGAGTCATCCAGCCGCTCCACTGAAAGGAGGTCTTTTATGCGAGTGCGTCCGGACGTTGGCATGACATAAACCCCCGTAGCGCATGATTACCCGATTCTAGCACAGGGCATCGTGCGCCCGGCGACGATGGCGAGCACTCGCCGGTCGCCTATATGTCCGGTCGCGCCCGGTGCCAATTCGTTGCTTGCTGATAGGCATGGGCGATGTTGAGCAGTCGTCCCTCGGCAAGGTGCGGCCCGATGAGTTGCAGACCCACCGGCAAGCCATCGCTGAATCCGCAAGGCACGGACATCGCCGGCAACCCCGCGATGTTCACCGGCAACGTGTAGACGTCCACCAGGTACATGCGCACCGGGTCGTCGGTCCGGTCGCCGATGGGGAAAGCGACCAACGGCGATACGGGCGCCGCCAGCGCGTCGACTTCCCCGAAAACCCGATCGAAGTCCTCCCGGATGAGCGTGCGCACCTGCTGGGCCTTGCGGTAGTAGGCGTCATAGTATCCTGACGAAAGCGCGAACGCGCCCAGCATTATCCTGCGTTTCACCTCGGGACCGAACCCATGCTGCCGGGTGCGCTCCATCGCCTCCCACATGTCTCCTTCGCCCTGGTGGGAATAGCCGTATTTGACGCCATCGTATCTGGCCAGGTTCGCGGAGCATTCGGACGGCGCGATGACGTAGTAGCAGGCCAGCGCGTACTCCGTGGTGGGAAGTGAGACTTCCCGTATCTCAGCTCCCCGGTCGCGCAGCTGCTCGATTGCGGCGGTCACAGCGGACCGCACGCCGTTGTCCATCCCGTCGGCGAAGTATTGCTCCGGCACGCCCAGGCGCAGACCCGAGATGTCTCCGGTCAGCGCAGCCGAATAGTCCGGCGCCGGATTCGGCAGGGACGTGGCGTCAAATCGGTCGTGACCGGCGATGGCCTGCAGGATCACGGCGCAGTCGGCGGCGTCCCTGGCGATCGGGCCCACCTGGTCCAGCGACGAAGCGTAGGCCACCAGTCCGTATCGGCTGACCCGCCCGTAGGTGGGTTTGAGACCGGTCACCCCGCAAAATGCCGCCGGCTGTCGGATGCTGCCGCCGGTGTCGGTGCCCAGTGCGTATGCCGCCTCTCCGGCTGCCACGGCCGCCGCTGAACCTCCGCTGCTTCCTCCGGGCACTCGCGTCGCGTCCCAGGGGTTGCGCGTCGGGAAGAACGCGGAGTTCTCGGTTGACGAGCCCATCCCGAACTCGTCCATGTTGCCCTTTCCCAGCAGCACTGCCCCTTGCCCACGCAGCCTCGCCACCGCCGTGGCGTCATAAACCGGAACGTAGTTTTCCAGCATTCGGGACGCGCAGGTGGTTGTGATCCCCTCCGTGCTCAACAAATCCTTGATCTGCATTGGAATGCCCGTCAGGGGCGTGGATTCACCCGCGGCGATACGCCGGTCGGCCGCTTGAGCCTCTGCGCGAGCGGTGTCGGCCGCCACGGTGATGTAAGCGCGCGTACGACTGTCTACATCCGCGATCCGATCAAGAAAAGCCTCCGTTAGCTCAACGCTGCTGATGTCTTTGGCGGCGAGCAGGCGGGACGCTTCGGCGACGCTCAATTGCCAGAGGTGTTTGGCCGCGGGTTCGGACATGTTCACTCGTCCAGAACGGCGCGCACCTGGAATAGGTCGCCGCGGCGCTGCGGGGCATTGAGCAAACTGCGCTCCGAATCCAGGCTGGTTCCCGGCTCGTCGTCTCGCAGGACGTTGTCCAAACCGGCGACGTGGGCCGTGGGCGCCACGTTTGTGGTGTCGAGATTCTGCAACACCTCGAACTGGTCAAGGATGTCTGACAGCTGTTGCGCGAACGATTCTATCTCTGTCTCGCTGAGCGAGATGCGGGCCAGGGAAGCGATGTGTTTGACTTGGGATTCTTCTATGGGCATAAACGTGTAGCTCCCGTGCGCTACGTTAGCGGGAAATGTTTCCGTTTCCGCTGATGACCGAAAGGATAATATACCCAGCCACCGCCAGGCTCAGCCATTCAAAGGTCCGAAAGAAAACGCGTGCCGCGCTGAATGCACGTTCTGCACTCCACGTATCGCGCAACCCGCCAAATATGCTGCCGAACAAGACTACCACGGAGAGAGCGCTGATGATCACGAGGTCTCGCGCGAATACGTTGACAACAAAAAGTATGGCTATGACCAGAACGAGGCCGCAAATCGCGGCTACGACTCGCTCCCAGTGGTTGGAGGGAACCTGCATCCTCCTACCGTGATTTTCCTGAACCTGGGATACCCAGGAATGCCGCAGAGAAGCACATTAGGCTACATCCGAACACCGCTAATTGGAGCAGGACTTTTTGATACCACATCCATTCGTTCGGAATCGCGAAGAGGCCCCATATGCCTAGAAACAAGAACATGAACCCCAGGGCGATGCCTGCCAGTTTGTCCGCCTTTGTGTTCATATCGAAACCCCTAGGGAAGGTATTATACCCGGAGGGCCCCGGGCTAGCTCATCTCCGACCCGCCGGACACGCTGATGCTCAGGCCCGTCATGTAGTCCGACTCTGCCGACGACAGGAACGCCGCCATGCGGGCGATATCGTCGCCCTGTGCGATTCTGCCCAGCGGTACCCGGATCTCCCGCTCGCGAACCATCAGGGCGCGGTGTTCTTCGCCAGAGGTTCCCTCCGGAGCCAGCGCCGCCGCGATGAAGTCCACGCGCTCGGTGTCCACCAGGCCAGGGCAGATGGCATTTACGTTCACGTGGTACGGCGCCATTTCGTGCGCCAGGGACTGTGTGAATCCGATCACCGCAAACTTGCTGGCGCAGTACGCGCCGTACCGCGCGATGCCGCGCTTGCCCGCCCCTGACGATATGTTGATGATCTTGCCGGGGCCCCCACGGTCGACCATGTGCCGGCAGACGGCGCGGCTGACCAGGTAAGTTCCCCGGACATTGACCCGCATCACTTCGTCGAACGCGTCCTCCTCCAGCTCGACAATCAGGACCCGGTCCCGGCCCGGGCGCGACCCCGCGTTGTTCACCAGGATATCGATCTTGCCGAATTCGGCGAGGGTATCGGATACCATGCCATCAACCTGGCCGCTGTCCGCCACGTCGTAATATAAGCCCAGGCTGCGACGCCCCAGATCCTGTATCTCCCTGACTACGCTGGGCAGGCCCTCCCATCCGTCGAGACGGTCCTCTGTCCGAATGGCGTCAAGCGATGCCTCCACATCGGTCACGACGACGTCGGCGCCCTCCGACGCCAGCCGCGTGGCGATGGCGCGCCCGATGCCGTGGCGTCCGCCTGCTCCCGTCACCAGGGCTGTCTTGCCGTTGAGGTCGTACATATCGGTCTCCTGTTGGGTTGGGACCCGCGTGAATCTGAGGCAAAATTACCGCCGCAATATATTAACAGGTTTGGCGAGCGTATGCAGGTCAACTCGCGGGAGACAATCCCCACCCCCGGATGCCTGGAATCATGGTGAGCCCAAGAGGCAAACCCGAATCCAAGGACCATGGACGCGGCATAAACGCATTCACCGCGAAGGGGTCAGCCGGTACGTCCTCAGGGTCGGATGGAAACCCTGGGGAAACAAACGCTCGTTGATTACGTTCCGGGAGCGAACAAAGTAGCCGCGCGACACGCGGCGATGAGCATCAGTTTCTCCCGGGCCAGGCCGGTCGGTGGTCGTGGTGATGCAGCGCGAACGCTCCGCCGGAGGAGTGCACGACCAATTGATGCCCGAACGCATCGGCCAGAACCGATTCCCTCAACACCTCATCGGGTGGCCCGTATGCGATGAGGCGTCCGTTTATCACGGCGACGTCACTGGCCCGGGCGGACACGCACGTGAGGTTGTGGGTGCACATGACCACCGTGGCGCCGCCTTCACGCAACCGGTCAATGATGTCGAGGAAGCGGTGCTGTGCGCTGGGATCAAGCCCGGTCATCGGTTCGTCCAGCAGCAGCAACGAGGGATGGGACGCGATTGCTCGGGCCAACAGCGCCCGGCGTCGCTGGCCGCCGGAAAGCTGGCCGATGCCTCGATTTCGCAGGTCCAACAGGTCAACCGTTTCCAAAGCTGCGCGGGCGGCATCCCGGTTCGCCTTGCTGTGGGAGCGAAACAGTCCGCGCGACGGAGTGAGGCCCATCATCACCACGTCCCAGACGGTAACGGGGAAATTCCAGTCAACCTGTTCGAGTTGAGGTACGAATCCGATCTCCCTGCGCATGCGGTGGCTGGGGCGGCCATCGACCAGGACCTGGCCCGTGTTGGGAGCCACCAACCCAACGATGGTTTTCAGCAGCGTCGATTTGCCTCCCCCGTTTGGCCCTATGACTCCGGAAAGGCTTCCGTTCTCAACTGCGAATGATACGGCTTCCAACGCGATGGTCGGCCCATACCTGACGCCCAGGTTGTGAAAGGACACCGCTTGATGGGTAAATGCCTCATGGGCGTGGACCTGCCCGTCCCGGGTGTGTGCGTGACCATGCGCCTCGGTCAACGGGTGAGCGTGCATAAGTCGCTAACCCCGGTACCAGTCGTCGCCGGCCGGTGGCCACGGATTGTCAGCGTCCAGCACCTGCGAAAGTTGGGTGAAAGCGCCCTTGAACGTGGCCGGGTGCAGCCAAATGCTGTTGAACCCCAGGTTGACGTAATTGTCGGTCCGTCGCCAGGTGGTGAACCGAAGGCCATCGACTGTTTGGAGATGCGCGTCGGTCGCCAGCGAGTCTTCGATCTGGTAGATCGTGAGATAAAGCCCTTCGCCGTACCGCGCCAGGAACCTGCCTGACGGCGAATCTTCGCTGGTGGGTTGCGCCAGTTCGATGAAAGTGTCTCGCCCCTGCAGCGGCAGCACGGCGATCTCCAGGTCGGTGAAACTGATCTGGAAGCGTCGCGTCGGTTGCAAACCAAACAGCGCGCTCCAGTGGGCAATGGCGGCGTCGAGATCGTGAACGATCACGGCGACCTGTCTCAGTTGGGTCGTTCCCGGTGTGTGTTCCACATCCTGCCAGTCATCTCCTGCGGCCGGCCACGGGTTATCCGGGTCCCGCACCTCGATAACCTCGATGAACGCCCCGTTGCAGGACGACGGATGCAGGAATGCTGATCGCTCACCTTCATGCTCCGTCTCGCCGGTGATGCGCACGCCTTGCTCGCGCAGATGTGGGATCAACCGGTCGTATTCCCGGGTTTCAAAGATGACCAGGTATGGCGCCGGCCCCCGCCGTTGCAGAAATCGCGTCCCGGCGGAATCGGACCCGTCCGGCGCCAGAAGCTCTACGAACGTCCCATTCCCCGCCGGCAGCACGGCGTTGTCCAAGCCGAACTGGGGCAGGGAACCCGTACGCGATGGCTCCATTTGAAGCGCGCGACCGTACAGGTCGATCGTCCCGGGGAGGTCATCCACCATCATGGCGATTTGTCGAAGCTTATGGAGCATGGAACTGTGCCGTTCAACGCGGAAATATCAACTGCCCAACGCAGCCCGGATCCCGGGCCCTCTGACCGTCTTGAATCATTCCCTGGACGGCAGTTTGAGCTTTGCGGTTCCGATGATGTAGGGGCGGTCCGGCACCGGCCCCGTCATGGTGATGTCGCACTGTATGTGGTTGCCGGACTCGTCCTGGTCGGTGTCGCTGATCTGGACGCCCACGTGCAGCGGCTGGTTGTGGGGAATCGTTCCGCGAAACACGAGATCCAGGTCCACAACCGTTCCCGCTCCCGCCCAATCCGTGAGCACCCGCGACACCAGCGCCATGGACATGATGCCGGGAACGATGGGTTCGGACAAACCTACCTTCTCTGCCTGTTCCTGGTCGGTGAAGCGGTTGGGCGCGGGGTTGCCCCACAGTGAACAGAAATCCACGACCTGATCGTCGGATACGGATACAATCGCGGGGCCGATCTCGTCCCCCAGTTCAACATCCTCGAAATATAGCTTGGCCGGCTGTGTCATGGAACAATCACTCCCGAACCACTTGTGATCGCTGCACATCGGCCACAACGACGCCGTGCTGGTTCCTGAAGGTGGTTTCCCACACCACGTGAACCATCGTCCCGGATCGCCCGGTTTTGGTATAAACGTCCTTGAGGTGGGACGAGGCCGTAAGGGTATCCCCGACCACGATGGGAGCTCGTGGTTCCACCCGCTGTCCCCCGTGAAACTGTCGGCGTCCGAACTGCAACTTGATGTCGGGCAGTTCCCCCCGTTCGAACAGGGCACAAAGGGTCGGCGGCGCTACCTGGGCACCGTACCCTGCGGCCTGGGCTGCGGATGCGTCCGTGAAGATGGGATTGTCCTCCCCAACGCTCCGGGCGTAGGTGTCTATTATCTCCCTGGTCACGTGGAACGGGCCCGACTCGTGCTCAACTCCGTACAGGGAATGGTCGTATTCGTAATCGATTTGGGTTGGCATCTGAAGACTCCTGTCAGCCTACCGGTGCGGCAGCCGTTTCCTCAAGGTATATGGGGCGAAAATCACCCGAGAGCAACGCGTCAACCAGCTCAGGCTCGGAGCGGATGTTGGCCTTGAACTCGGTTACCGCGCGACCGATGTGGCTGGCCAGATGAGCGTCGCTGCCGGCCGTACCCAGGTAACCCGCGCGTTGACACAACGCCTCGGCCCGTTCGTTCTCCTCGGGTTTGCTGCCGGCGTTCACGCGTTCGACGATGGTTACGTCGTCAAACGCCTCACCCTGTTCCATGTACTCCACCAGGCCGATGCCGAAGCGTCCGGGGTGCGCCGGAACCACATACCCCCCGTGGTGGCGCGCCGCCTTGATCAACTCCCGCCCATCCATCTTGACATCGCCAAAATCGACGTCCCTGGCCAAGCCGCGCGTGATGTTGTACACCAGCATGTGTCCAAAGCAGGTGTCAAGCTCGGCTCCCTTCAGCACGAGTACCCCGTACTCGGAAGCCAGTTGCGAATAATCAACGTCGAAGTCGAACTTCCGGTGTTCGGTCAGGACGATCCCGTCGATGGTGAACCCACGCTTCCGCAGCACGTTGATGAATTTCATGTACTGCTCAACTGTGGCGCGGGAATCGTCCGACGCGACGGAATGGCAATGCAGGTCCAGGTATGTGGTCAAAGAGGGCCTCCCCGGGCGGCTGGGCTCGCCGCCAACAGCCGATTATATGTCCGCCAACGGGCGTGCGCAACCTTGGCCCTGGCCTCACGCGTACCCGGTTTGGTGGGGGTAAATGGTGAAGAG